>JAUWSZ010000076.1 GCA_030609865.1 bacterium
GATCAGGCCAACACCTACGACCGCCATGGTTTCGAACAGCGGTGTGGAAGCCCGTTTCGGAGACCCTTGATTCGGGTTCGATCGATTCATGAGGATCCGTTCTTTCCGATACGGGACACATCCTTTGCGTGTACCTGCCGCCCCTGCGGATACGATCCGAGGAGCTTCAGATCGCTGCAGCCTTCCCGGAACGCCTCGAGGGCCGCGACCAGTTTGTCATCCGTATGATGACCTTCCAGGTCGACGAAGAAGATGTACTCCCAAGGCTTCCCCTTGCACGGTCGGGACTCGATCTTCGTGAGGTTCACCCCATTCTCCGCAAACGGCTTCAAGGCGTTGTACAGGGCACCCACGTTGTCCTTTCCCAGGGAAAACATTAGGGAGGTCTTGTCCCGGCCCGTAGGCGCTTCGTCCTTCTTCCCGATCACCAAAAATCGGGTGTAGTTGTGCGGGATGTCCTGGATCCTTTTTTCCAGAACGTTCAGATCATAGAGCTTCGCCGCATAGCTGCTTGCCACCGCCCCGCTGTTGGGCTCTGTGGACGCGATTTCAGCCGCCTTGGCCGTGCTGGGCACGTCGATGATTTCGGCGTCCTCGAGACGGTCCTCCAGCCAGTTCCTGCACTGTGCAATCGCGTGTGGATGGGAATACACGCGACGGATGTCATCGAGGCTCTCCGAACGAGAAAGTAGATCGAGGCCGATCTCGATCATGATCTCTTCGGAGATTCTGACATCGCATTCCATGAACAGGTCGAGGGTATGAGCGATCACTCCTTCGGTCGAGTTCTCGATCGGGATCACCCCGTAATCCACCCTCTCCCGTTCCACACCTTCGAACACGCTCCGTATGTTCTTTTCCGGTATGAATTGGCTCGAGCGGCCGAAGTATTGCAGGCAGGCCAGATGGGTAAACGTGGCGCGCGGCCCGAGGAACGAGACCTTCAGCGGCTTCTCCAACGAGAGGGAGGCGGACATGATCTCCCGAAACACGGCACGCAGGGCTTCGTTCGGAAAGGGGCCATCATTCTTCGCAGACAGCCTCTCAAAGATTGCTCGCTCCCTCTGAGAGGAATAGAATTCGAGGTGGCGGCTTGCCTTCGCCTTACCGATCTCGATGGCCAGGTTTGCCCGCTTGTTGAGGAGTTCAAGGATTACGTCATCGATTCTGTCGATCTCCTCCCTGAATACACCAAACCCTTCGCCGGCCAGGTCCTTCTTCACGGCTCGTCCATCCCTTTTCGGCTTCTCCGGACGCTTTTTCTTCTTCGTTTTCAGTTTTGTAGCCATGATTCCTAGAACGGTTGTGAAGGTTCGGTGGTTGTCCCTTACGGGAGAAACCTTAAAGAAATTATATGGATACGAATTCAAAAATCAAGCGAGTTCTGAACGAACTTCCTTCTGGTTAAAGTAAATTCTCCAAGATCCTGGATTCTCGACAAACTGGTTTTACATCGCTCTCAGAAAGTCCCGAATTGTCTCGAGGATTCCTTCCGCCCTAAATGGGGCTGTTAACCACTCCACCTTCTCCTGGTTGTGAAACCAGGTATACTGGCGCTTCGCATACCGCCTGGTGTCCCTCTTGAAGAGGCGTACCGCGTCCGACATCTCCAGTTCGCCCGCGATGGCCTTCGTCATATGTCGATAGCCCAGGCTCCGCATGGAGGGCAGGTCAGGGGAGTGGCCCGTAGCCATCAGGGTTCGCACTTCTTCCAGAATACCGGCACGGACCATCTCGTCGACCCGGGCATTGATACGCTCGAAGAGTCGCTCCCGATCCATGGTCAACCCGATTATGAGAGCTTTGTACCGGTCCTGTTGAAATCCATGCTCTTTCTGCAAGTCGGTTATGCTCTTCCCGGTTCTAAGAAACACCTCCAGGGCCCTCCGAGCGCGCACCTGGTCATTGGGATGGATGCGCCGGGCCGCGTCAGGATCCAATGATTCAAGTGTTTCGTGCGGGTTTTCTCCTAAGGATTTGTAATGATTTAGTTTTTCCTCCCATTTATCGAACTTGTTCACACCTGGATCTTTGAACAGGCCGTGTAGAAGCACCTTCACGTACAGGCCTGTTCCACCCACGATCATGGCCGTCTTTCCCCGGGCCTGGATGTCTTCGATTGCGCGATCGGCCTCCTCCTGAAACTGGACCGCGTGGAACGACTCGTCCGGGTCCACGAGATCGATCAGGTGGTGGGCAACACGCCGTCTCTCTTCGGCCGTTGGCTTGCTCGTTCCGATGTCCATGCCCCGGTAGATCTGCATCGAATCCGCGCTTACGATCTCTGCGTTCAGCTCCGGGGCCAACCTCAGGGCCAGGGAAGTTTTTCCCACCGCCGTTGGTCCCACGAGCACGAGGATCCTCTTCGGGTCCATGGTAGAAGCGTTAACTCCTGTGGAATTTTTTCTCTATTTCGTGGAGGGACCAGGAGATCATCACAGGCCTCCCATGGGGACAGCTGAGAAGGCCCGGCTTAGCGTCGAGCTGCTTGAGCAAGGCCTCCATTTCCTGCCACTCCATCATACGGCCGGCACGAATGACGGAATGACACGCGATGCGGGCAAGCACGTTCGTGCGGAGAAGGTCGAACTGCTTCGTCCGTTCGAGTTCGGTAAGCTCTTCCGCCACATCCTGCAGAAGCAGTCTCGGATCGGTCTTGCCGAGCAAGGCAGGCAGCGCCTTGACGACGAAGCTCCTGCCCCCGTAGAACTCCGCTTCCAGGCCGCAGTCCATCAGGGAGTCGAGGTGTCTCTTCAGGCACTCGGCTTCCCGGGGAGGCAGTTCGACCACCTGGGGGACGAGGAGGAGTTGTCTGGATATCCCTTCGGTTGCACAGGCCTCCTCGAGCTTCTCAAAGGCGATTCTTTCATGGGCCGCATGCTGGTCGATCAGCATGAGACGGTCGCTGTACTCGCAAACCAAATAGGCGTCCCTGTACTGGCCGATGATCCGGAAGATCGAGAAAAGAGGCTCCTCTTCCCTGCCCTTCCCATCGGCCTCGCGTACACCGCCGGGTGGCTGGGGCGACGAGACGATCTCCTCCCGGACCTCACGCCCCGCAAACGGTGGGGCAACAACCTCGCGCTCGTAAGGCATGGGCGGGTGCGATCCCGGCGACGAAGGACTCGGGGCCTGACGTGGTTCCGTGCCCCCGGGCCCGATCGGGCCTGCGGGCGGTCTCGCCTGCCAGGTTGGCCTTCTCGCCTGCCACGGCGTTCTGCGGATTACGTCCGAAAGAGACGACAGGAGCAGATCGCGTATTTGCTGGGGACGGGAGAAGTGAACCTCCATCTTGGTGGGATGCACGTTCACGTCCACCTCGTCATACGGGACCGTGAAGAACAGGACGGCCACCGGAAAGCGTTCCTTGGGCAGCAGCCCGTGATAGGCAGACCGGATTGCGCGCTGCAACTGCTGGTCGCGAACGGGCCTGTCATTGACGAACAGGAACATGCCCCTGGAGGTGATCCTGTGGAGTTCAGAAGGCCCGACGAGGCCCTCCACGCGATACCCTTCCTTGCTGCCCGACACGGGGTGGAGCCCCTCGCCGAACTCCCAGCCGAGGAGTTGCGCGACCCGCTGACGCAAGTCATCGGCGCGAGGGGCGTTGACCCAGAGTTTTTCCGAACGTTTCAGTTGGAACGACACGTCCACCTTGGAAAGAGAGAGTCGGATAAACGTGTCGAGTATGTGCCCTGCCTCGGTCTGCTTCGACCGAAGGAACTTGCGTCGAGCCGGCGTCGTTCGGAACAGGTTCCGGACGATGACGCGCGTTCCCCTCGGCATGCCGACCTCCTGCTGAACCGCTTCGCTGCCCGACTTCATCTGCACCCGGACCCCCAGGGGGGCCTCTTCGGTCTTCGTTTCGATCTCCAGGTCCGCAACCGCTGCTATGCTGGGCAGTGCCTCGCCCCGAAACCCCAGCGAAGCAATCCGGGTCAGGTCCTCGTAAGAGGCAATCTTGCTCGTTGCGTGCCGCTCGAAGGCCAGGGGGATCTCCTCCGGGCGCATGCCCGTACCGTCATCCACCACCTCCAGATGGTCGACCGCGTCCTTGCCGACGACGATCAGGACGCTCGTGGCCTGCGCGTCCAGCGCATTCTCGACGAGCTCCTTGACGACCGAGGCCGGCCTTTCCACGACCTCGCCGGCAGCGATCTTCTCCGTCAAGTCGCGAGGAAGAATCCTAATCGGCATATTGCCCCTTTCAATGTGCGACTCCTGTTCCGACTCGGCTTTCTCGGGGTCTATGTTCTCGTCCTCATCGTCGATCATGTCCCGCTTGGTGCCGCACCTCAATCCCTTCTGTGCGTTTCGAGGACGAGGACGACGACGAGGACGAGCGATAGTCGGTCAAATGTCTTGCCTACATTTCGACCCACTAACGTTCCTCGGACTGCCTCTCCTGTTCAATCTGGTCCCGTCCCCTTTGGATTCCGTCCTGGATGATCGCGTTGTCGGATCGCCAGGTCCTCTGATCGAACGACCGGTCACGAATGCTCCGCAGGAAACGCTCCTCCACCTCCTCGAGATAGGAGCCGTAGATATGGTAGGAATCCGTAATATCCACGTACCTGCCCACCTGCACCGGCCTCCCCATGCGCTCTGCGATCTGTTCGGCAAGGATGCGCTGCAGATCGGTCAGGGCATAAATGTTCATGAAGGCAGCCTTGTATGCATCCCGACTCCTCCAGTGGGTGTTCATGTTCAGGTAGAGTTGGCCATCCCCACCCTCTGCGAGGCGACACCACACTCTCTGCAAACAGGGCGGGTCATCGGTCTTCGGGTCCAGGGTGGGCATCCAGGTGATGGCCTGTGCCCGCCGCGAGTAGGGCACGTGGGAGAGTTTCTCCACGAGGTAGTCCATCTGCGGCACGCCGGCAAAGGGGCCTTCCCCCCCGCTCACCAGCTCTTCCTGGACCTGATAATCGAACAGCCGTTTGTGGTACGTGTACGTCCATTTGCCCTCCTCGGGCCGAATCCAATGATCGTGAACCCCTTCGACAACCTCGAGCCGGTATTTCTCCAGGTCCTCGATCGCCCCGGGGAAGGCCCGGTGAAGGCGGGGCTCTTCAAAGGGCTTCTCGATCACGAGAGTCATCGTGGCATCGAGGCTGGGGGCCTCCCCTTCCTGATCGTATTCGGTAGGATAGCGCCCCCCCTTCTCCCAGACGGCAAGGACGCTCTTCTCCCAGCCCTCCGGCAGGGTCGTGCCGCTAACAAACAGTACCGGTATGTTCCCATCTCGCCCATCTTCGCTCATCTTCTTCCCCCTCTCACGATGCCAGACAGAGTGCCTCCACAACTCAGGTCTTTAGCCCAAGATTCTACGCAAGCGCCCTGTCT
Organism: bacterium; assembly: GCA_030609865.1. The sequence goes on from JAUWSZ010000076.1 coordinate 5,347, forward strand.
GAGTCCAACATGGCCTTTGCTCATCTTTTCCATGTTCTTATCATGAGCCAGGATTTTTTTTCTCCTAATGCGGCTTGCGCCGCAAGGCGAAAGGGTCAAGGCGAAAGAATAAAGGGATCGGGGGTCAGGGGTCAGGCCATGCGCGCGTGTGCGTGCCCGAGCCCAAATTCGAGGACAAGGACGACGACGAGGACAAGCGATAGTCCTAGTGGGGAAGCGCGGCCCTTTCCCCTTTGACCTTTAACCTTTAGCCTTGTTCAACCGGGCTGGCAATGACCCTCCCCTTCCGTTGTTGTTGACCGCGAATTCTTCTTTCTCTTATGATACTCCCATGGAACGCACCCGCTACCTGGAAACAGTCCGACGAATCGTCGTCAAGATCGGCACGCACGTCCTCACGGACGAGGAGGGAAGGCTGTCCAAGCCTGTCTTCGACTCGATCGTGGACCAAGTGATCCGCCTCTCGGAAACGGGAAAGGAGATCATTCTCGTCTCATCCGGCGCCATCGCGGCAGGACGCACCCTGCTCGCGCCGACGCACCCGAACACCAGTATCCCGGAAAAACAGGCCCTGGCCGCCATCGGGCAGACCCAACTCATGGGCATGTACCAGCAGGCGCTCGACCGGCACGGGAAGCGAGCGGCCCAGGTTTTGCTGACCCGCGACGATCTGGGCCATCGAAGGCGTTACCTGAACGCACGGAATACGCTGTTCAAGCTTCTCCAGTTCTCGGTCATACCGATCGTGAACGAGAACGACACGGTCATGGTGGAGGAGATCAAGTTCGGGGACAACGACAGCCTCTCGGCGCGTGTGACGATCCTGGCGGACGCGGACATCCTGATCCTTCTGACGGACGCGCCCGGCCTGTGTGCCTGGCAGGGGGCGGAAAGGCCGCAGGCAGAGCCGATCCCATTCGTGAAGGAGGTTACCCCGGAACTCCGCAGGATGGCCAAAGGGCCGTCTGATCCGTTGGGCACGGGGGGGATGGCCACGAAGGTCGAGGCCGCGCGGATCGCCACCGAGGCGGGCCATCCCGCCGTAATTGCAGACGGGAGAAAACCAAACGTGCTCACAGGGATTCTGGAGGGGGAACCGATCGGCACCTTTTTCGCGCCCCTCAAGGATCGCCTCACCCACAAGAAGCACTGGATCGCCCACACCCTGAGGACGAAGGGGGAACTGGTCCTTGACGACGGAGCCGTCCAGGCCATCGTACACAGGGGAAAGAGTCTGCTCTCCTCGGGGGGGGTGCAAGTGCGAGGCCGGTTCGACAGCGGAGAGATGGTTGCATGCCTCGACGCAAGCGGAACGGAATGGGCCCGGGGGATCACGAACTACTCCTCTCAGGAGATCCAGCGGATCGCGGGCAGGCAGAGTTCGGAGATCGAATCCATCCTGGGCTACAGGATCCGCGACGAAATCATCCACCGGGACGAATTGGTGGTATTGGCAAAGGGGTTTTAGGTATTAGGTATTAGGTATTAGGTATTAGGTATTAGCTCCCAGCCGCTCCCCCCCGATAAGCTTGAACGCCCACGGGAGGGGGGTGGGCTAATACCTAAAACCTAACTGCAAGGCTATCCAATCGGGGACAGCCACCGAATTCGGGCACGGGTACGCACACGGGCACGGGTCGTAAGGAGAAGTGAATGACCGATGTCGAAGAGAAGGTCGTGGAGATGGCGCAAAAGGCTCGGGAGGCATCACGCCGGCTCGCCAACATCCCGACCGACAACAAGAACCAGGCTCTCCTCGCGGCCGCCCGGGAGATCCGGGAGAACGCCGCCTCCCTCCAGGAGGCCAACCGGAAGGATCTGGCTGCTGCGAAGGAAAAGGGCCTTCCCTCGGCCATGCTGGATCGGCTGACACTTTCAGACAAGACCCTTGTCCAGATTTGCAAGAGCCTGGAAGAGGTAACTGCCCTGCCCGATCCTGTGGGCGAAATCGTGAGCATGTGGAAGCGACCCAACGGGCTCCAGATCGGGAAGATGCGCATTCCTCTGGGCGTGATCGGCATCATCTACGAGGCCAGGCCCAACGTCACGGTAGACGCTGCCGCACTGTGCTTGAAGTCCGGCAACGCCGTGCTGTTGCGCGGCGGGTCCGAGGCGATTCATTCGAACCGGGCACTGGCCGGCCTGCTGGCCCGCGCCTGCCGGACCTCCGGCCTCCCGGAGCACGCGGTGCAGTTGATCGGAACGACCGACCGGGCCGCCGTGCTCGAGATGCTCAAGCAGGAAGAGTCGATCGATCTCATCATACCGAGGGGCGGGGAAGGCTTGATCCGGTTCGTGGTGGAGAACTCCAGGATCCCGGTCCTCAAACACTACAAGGGCGTCTGCCACGTCTATGTAGATCAAGGGGCCGACCCGGAGATGGCCAGGCGGATCTGCGTAAACGCAAAGGTCCAGAGGCCCGGCGTGTGCAACTCCCTGGAGACACTTCTCATTCACGAGGAAGAGGCGGAAACCCTTCTGCCGGAGATCGCGGCGGCCCTGCGGACAGAGGGCGGAGAGAGTCGAGGCTGCCCGGCCACCCTCGCCCGTGTCCCGACGCCAGGCCGGCGACGGAAGAGGTTTGGGGGACGGACTAGCTGGAGTTGATCCTGTCCGTGAAGGTCGGGGGCAGCATGGATGGGGCGTTGGAGCACATC
>JAUWSZ010000563.1 GCA_030609865.1 bacterium
CAACGCTACGGATCTTGTCGTCAAGGGAGTGAAAGCACGGGGCTCCCTGATGGCCCCAAAGGAGATCGAGAAGATCTCAACGCGGAAGCCACGCTGGTGGAAGGACGGCGACAAGGCGCCTCGTGGCGTCCTTCTCGATCAGTGAAGTGCGGCGCAAGTTGTTCTTTGACTGACAATCTTGTGCAGAGCCCTGGTACGCTATTGAACCCCCTGCAAGGGCGCCGCTCCTCTCGGCACATCCTCCCCGAGAAGGGAATTCTCTCCAAAAGCCAAACACATACACGCCTTTTGTCGATCACGACGTGAGGGCTCACCGTGGCCGGGCATCAACCTTGCATCAAAATCCGTAATGGCCTTCTGAAACTGTGAACAGGCAAAGGGGAACCGTGATGAATTCCAAGCTCCTGCGTGCAATCCTTGTGTTGGCAGTGGCCTTCTTCGTCGGGTGTGGAATAGACGACCTGATATGCACCGTCGCAACGGACTGTGACGATCAGAATCCCTGTACCGATGATGATTGTGCAGAGGGCCTGTGTGTACACATCAACAACACGCTGCCCTGCGATGACGGGGATGCGTGCACCACGGACGATGTCTGCTCCGGTGGCACATGTTCCGGCGAACTCCTTGACAACGACGAGGACGGGTACGCGAGTGATGCGTGCGCCGGTGGGAACGATTGCGACGACACGGATGACCAGGTGCACCCGGGAATCGCGGAAGCGCCTTACGGAGACCCGATCTGCAGCGACACGGTCGATAACGACTGTGACGGCGACGTAGATGCCCAGGACTCGGGTTGTTTTCCGACGACCGTTCTTGCCGCAGACCACATCGCGGCTGCCAGCTTTGACCTCGTTCCCGAAACCTACATCGAGCAGGCAAAGGCCGCGTTCCGGATCGCTTACGGACACACGTCCCACGGGAGCCAGATTGTGAGCGGAATGGGTGTCATGGCCGGCCTGGACAGCCTCTACGCGTACAGTTCGGCCGGAGGCTCGGGTGTTCTTTCGCTGCACGACAGGACGCCGGCCGGAGACCTGGGCAACCCGGACCGAACCACCTGGGCGCAAAGAACGCGCGATCTCCTCGACGCGCCCGGCAACGACCGGAATCTCATCATCTGGTCCTGGTGCGGGCAGGCGGACACGACAGAGGCGAACATGGATCTGTATCTGGACCTGATGGACCAACTCGAGACGGACTACCCGGACGTGACCTTTGTCTACATGACAGGCCATCTGAACGGAACCGGTGAAGGCGGAAACCTTCACCAGAGAAACGAACAGATCCGCGCCTTCTGCCGGACGAACGACAAGGTGCTCTTCGATTTTGCGGACATCGAGAGCTATGACCCGGACGGCGCCTATTTCCTCGACCAAGGGGCAAACGACAACTGCGGCTATTCCGGAGGGAACTGGGCCACCGAATGGTGCAGCGCAAACCCGGCTTCCGAACTCTGCCTCCCATGCAGCTGCGCCCATTCCCAGGCACTCAACTGCAACCTGAAGGCGCGGGCCTTCTGGTATATGCTGGCGCGCCTGGCCGGATGGAACGGAACCTAGCCCCTCAGCCCCCGCCCCCGCCCAGGGATCAGGGATCAGGGGCCAGGGTTCAGGCCCATCCACGCTTCCCTAAAAGTGGCAGGGGGAGCAGGGAACCGCAGCGACACCCACCCCGGACATTGCGAGGAGCCGCAGGCGACGCGGCAATCCCCCAGCATCTTGATTTCCCTCTTCCTTGTGAGAGGGTCAGGATGGGTCGATTTGACCCGGGGGGACCCCGCACCGCACAATGGATGGAAACAGAGGCGGCACCCAGAAACCCGGGAACGACACGACAGCTACATAGAGGGAAAGCAATGGGAGACGAAACACAGGTCACGAGACGCAACTTCATCAAGGGGGTTACCGCGACCGGCGCACTGCTTTCGGTGGGGGGAATGGCCCTGACCGAACCAGGCTGTACTACGGAGGGCACGTCCCAGGTCTTCCGGGTTGAAAACTGCCCGGAACATGACGGCCAGTCTCGACACATCGGCCTCGATGTGATGATGGACTCGCTTTCCGACGGTGGAGTGAAGTTGTACCGGACAGATGCAGGGCATCCCTGGGGAGGCCCCGGCGGGATTGTGGACACCCATGACGTGGTCCTCGTCAAGGTGAACTGCCAGTGGAAATGCCGCGGCACGACGAACACGGACCTGCTGAGAGGCCTGATTCACAGGATTCTGGAACATCCGGACGGTTTCGATGGAGAAGTGGTCATCGTCGAAAACGGTCAGAGCCAGGGAGCCTTCGACGGTCGACCCAGGGCCTGGGGATCCTATGCTGCATGGCCCGAGATCGACGACGGCGTGTACATCAATGCAGAGGACGAGACGGTCCTGACGGTGGACTACCTGGTGAACAACGCCTTCGCGGGCGAGCCGGTGAGTTCCTTTCTCCTGGACACCATCCGTGAGAACTTCATCGCCGAGACAGACCATTCGGGCGATGGGTACCGGAGCGTGTCCGACGTCTCGTACCCCTGTTTCACTTCCGCCGGGGGACGCCGGATCGAACTGCGCGAAGGCGTCTGGAACGGCTCGGAACACGGCGAGAACATCAAGCTGATCAATGTCCCTGTCCTGAAGACCCACGATGGGACGGGCGTAACGGGTGTACTGAAGCACTGCTATGGCATGCTCTCGATGGCCGACGGTCACTTCGGCATCCGCCACTACCTTCAGTCCGGGACACAATGCGGAAAGATGTGGAGCCTGGTTCGGGCCCCGGATCTGAACATCCTCGATTGCATCTGGGTGAGCCACGAGGCCCTCAGGGGCTATCCGGAAGAGACGACCCACCGGACGAATGTCTTGCTCGCAGGGATGGATCCTGTCGCCCTGGACTACTATGCGAGCAAGCATGTCCTGCTCCCGGTCGGAGGCAACCGGGCGCACATGCACAACCCGGACTCGTTCCTGGGCCTGATCAATCACCTGGGCGGCGCACAAGCCTTCATCAACGCCAACGGCGGAATCGCCGGCCTGCCCTCCGTGCAGGGAGACGAGAACATCATGGTCGCAACGCGGTCCGCTGCGTAAGGAGCGGGTCAATACCGAGCGAGCAATTCCTCACGACCGCTCTTTACGATGCACCGGTCGGTTTTTCCAGTGTTTCAAATTGGCTGTGCAGCATTTCAGCCTTCATATAATGTCCTGCACGCAACTGCATACGACCCATAATTAAATCAAAATCGCCTTTCAGGTGCAC
>JAUWSZ010000347.1 GCA_030609865.1 bacterium
GCCGCCAGGACGCGCAGCTTGACCTCCGTGGGCGAACGTCTGTCGATGGCAACGGTCCAGTCAGGGGCCCCCGTGAGGATCTGAAACTCGAGTTCTTCCAGGTTCTCGAGCTCGTCCAGGAGTTCCTGTTCTGCGTCAGAGAGCGACTTGCCCGGGTGATCCGTTTTGATCAGCCTGAGATGCTTTCGTTTTCTGCCCCGTTCCATGTCGTCCCACCTTGTCTGAGGTTTAATAATCCACTAGCCGGGGGGTTGGGGATAGAAATACCATGCGAACAGGCTCAGGAGCGAATACATCACGATCTCTAGATGCTCGATGAGAGGTTGATTCTTCTTCACGAATCCATAAAGATGTACACCCACCATGAAAATACCGATGAGAACCAGCATGTCGAACACGAATCGGTATTTCCACGGGTCGATCGCTGCCAGGAAGGCCATGATGATCACGGCCATGACGACACCGCCGAGAGATCTTCCCAGGTAATTGGCAAGGTCCTTTTCCTGAGGTAGGGACCAGCCAATGCGGCGCGCCCATGTCATTGGACATAACAGAAGGGGGAGGCCAAAAGCAACCAGAAAGAGTGTTGCGCCGACGAGCATGAACAGGCTGGAACCCGTATTCATCGTTCGTACATTCCCCAAGCAGTGATTCCTGATGGGTTGGCTTCTTACTCTATGGGGGAATTATAGCCAAGTGCCCAACCTTTTACTAGGGGAATCCATCCGACGAAACACCCAGCATCGATGAGGTCAACAAGAATGGAAGATCTGCAGACCCTGTTTTCCCCGAGGTCCATCGCCCTGGTCGGAGTTCCCCGGACTTTCAAGATAGGCACTCTGTTCTTATTGGCACTTAAGGACCAGGGTTTCTCCGGGCCGATTTATCCCGTGAACCCGAATGCCACGGAGATCGAAGGCCTTCGATCCTACCCTTGTGTCGCCGACCTGCCGGACCCGGTCGACATGGTGATCGTGATGGTGCCCCGGACGCGGGTGATGGACGTTCTGGAGGACTGCGCGAGAAAGAACGTGAAGAGCGTGATCCTCTATACCTCGGGATACGGGGAAAGTGGAGAACGGGAGGGCCTCGAGGAACAGGAACGCATCAAGGAGATGGCAAGGAAGGGAGGTTTTCGCCTCCTGGGTCCGAACTGCATGGGGGTTCACTCTTCGAGTGCCGGACTCGCCTTCTTCCCGGAGATGCCCCGCGAATCCGGGAGCGTGGGCCTCATATCCCAGAGCGGCTCCCTGTGTAACCTCCTGATCAAGGCCTTCGAGCCACGCAAGCTCTTCTTCCGTCACGCGGTCAGCTACGGAAACGGGTGCGACGTGGACCTCCCCGAACTGCTCGAGTGGATGGGCCGGCAACCGGATATCCGGCTGATCTGCGCGTACACGGAAGGGGTTCGAGACGGAAGATCCCTGGCCAGGGCCTTGGAGACCATCGCCGGTCGTAAGCCCCTGATCATGTGGAAGGTGGGCCGGACCGCGGCCGGCAAAAGGGCTGCCGCTTCCCACACGGGTTCCCTCTCAGGGGACGAAACCCTCTGGAAGGCCCTGTTCCAGCAGCACGGTGTCCTGGACGTGAGCGATCTCGAGGAGATGATGGATCTCGTCAGGGCCATGCATCACCTGCCGTGGGAAGGGAAAGGCAGGATCGTCCTTGTCTCCGGGCCCGGCGGGCCGGTGGTATCGGCTGCGGATGCGGCGGAGCGATGGGGCCTCGCCATGGCCTCCCTGGAGGAAGGGACCCGGGAACGACTCAAGGCAAGCCTGCCCGCAACCGGAACGAGCTGTCGGAACCCGGTGGACGTAGGCCTCTCCGCATCCTTTGAGCTGAACCTCTACCTGGACACCTTGCAGGCCCTGACCGAAGACCGGAATGTGGATGCGATCGTGGTGCTCGGGGGTGGGATATCGGACGAAACGAACCAGGTATATACGGAAGGCCTGGTGCGCATCCGCAAGGGAACGGATAAGGCGCTCCTTGCGGTCGCCTATCCGGGCTTCGTTCAACTCGAAGGCTGGCTCGAGCCACTCTGTGGTGCCGGGATTCCGGTCTATCCGACGCCGGAACGCGCTCTTCGTGCCTACGCGAGGATGAGGCAGTTCATCGATTTCGCTCGCCGACGGACCAGCCCGCGGGCGAGTTGGTGACCCTTACGATCCGTCCCTGGGACGGCGGCCCCGCTTCGGCCCCAGTCCATGGAGCCCGCTTCTTCGAACATCGCCCTTCCCAGCGGCCCTTGTCGCTGAGGGGACGTCCGCCATTTTATTCCTTTTCCGGAACCGTTTTTTGAAGTATAATAATGCTTGTCGGGAGTCCTATCGCCGAAACACACACACCGAAGAAGGTGCCTGTCATGCATGAGCCGAAAGAGAAAAAATACTTCTCCTGGAGGGAGTTCAGGAGATGGCGGATGCTCCAGATTGCCGCCCTGCTCCCCCTGATCGTGATCGCCGCCTTGATGCTCTACTTCAAGACAGCACCCGCGCTTGGCGTTCTCGCCTTTTTCCTGGTTCTGATCGTTGGCGTCCTTCTGCCTCAACTCAAAGCGGATTCGGTGCTCTCCTACCTCATCCTGAAGGAGGAGATCAAGGAAGAGCTGCGGGAGATAATTCGGGAACAGACCGAGGAAGTACTCCAACAAAAACGCGACGAATAGCGTGGACCCCAGGCAGAACCGGCGGCCACATCCGTGAGATTCGACGCTCCGGCCGGAGAGCCGGGGCTGCCCGTCACCCTGCCCTCTCAAAGAAACCGGCAACGACCGCAGCGAGCCGCAGCGTGTGGCGCCGGATCTCTTCCAGGCTTCGTCCCGGGTATCGCGCGTAGCTGATCATCACACCGTTCAGGGCCGAAAAAAGGGCATGGGCAACCAGTCGGGTTTCGCCTTCGAGGTCCGCCTCTCTCACGATCCCCTCGATGCTGTCCATCATCTCTCGCATAATCGGGTTCAGTCTCTCCGTGGCCTCGGGGGAGAGCTTTCCGCCGAGCATGAAGTGGCCCATCATCTGGTAGAATGACATGTTCTCGTTCAGGTACCCCACATAGATCTCGCAGAACCTCCTCAGGGAACACCCCTCTCCGTTCTTGCGCTCCCCATCGATGAGTTCGGTCAGGTCCAGGGCCCCGGCAAAGAAGACGTCGAGAAACAGGTCGTCCAGGCTCTCGTAGTAGCGGTAGATCGTCCCGGGGCTCACCTGGACAGCCTTGGCGATCTCCCGGACCGTGACACTCCTGAAGTCCTTTTCCGCGAAGAGCTTCCGGGCGGCCGAAAGAATCAACTCCCTCCGGGCCTCCCGTTCCTTTTCTCGAAGTGCAGGCAGGGTAGCAGCACTCACCGAGCCGGATCCTCCATTCCCTCGAACCGAAATTGGATGGTCACGACACACTCCTCTCCCTTGTACTTCAAACACCGGCTGAGGTCCTATCCTTCCTTTCCCAAGGTTTGCAGCTCAGGAAGAGCAAGGCGGATCAACTCATGGGTCAGACAGGAAATTGCCGCTATGTTTCACTGGCAGAACAAAGGTTGTTCGGTGCTGTCCCGGGTTCCGTCGGAGATTTGCGCCGGGCGACTTCGGGGGAGAGAGGGACGGAGCCCAAGCAAATCGGAGAGGGAACCCGGGACAGCACCGAACTGCGAGCATCCCGTGAAACATAGCGATATCTCCAACTAGCCGGCCGGCTTGCTTTCATGGACCTTCCACATATCCTCGTCCGTGAAGCAGCGCTCGCTCTCATCGGGTTGCATGGCGTCCTTTTCCATCTCCCTCTTGTTGTAGTCCGGGCCGAGAACCTCGCTGTAGTATTCGTGCTGGATCAGGAGGTTCATAATCTCGCTCGTGCCGGTCCAGATCAGGGCAAGCCGGATGTCCCGCAGAGACCGTTCGATCGGGTAAACGTCTGTGTAGCCGATGCCTCCCATGATCTGCATGGCGTTGTTCACGACGGTCCAGGCCGACTCCGTGGCAAACCTCTTTGCTTCACTAACGATGCGCCGCACGTTCGGGTAGTTCTCGTCCACTGCGCGTGCGGCCATGTAAGTCAGGGCCCGAGCCGCGTCGAGCTGTATGATCGAGTCGGCCACCATGAAGTTGATCGCCTGGAACTTCCGGATGAGCCTTCCGAATGCCGTGCGCTTGTCCGAATACCGTACCGCCAGGTCCAGGGCGCCCCAAGTGCCAAGACAACCGGCGGCAGAGGTGAGCCTCTCCGGGATCATCATTCGATTGAAGACCAGGGCGCCTCCGTGAAGCTCTCCCACCAGGTTCTCTTTGGGAACCTTTGCATCCCGGAAGACGAGCCTTCCGGTTCCGCCTCCCCTGCATCCCATCAGGCCGTACTGATACTCGGTCTCCACCCCGGGACCCTTGTCCACAAGGAGCATGCTGATCCGGTTGTACTTGTGGGCATCCGGCTCGAAGTTGGTCTTGCAGTAGACTGTGAAGAAGTCCGCCCCCTCCGCA
>JAUWSZ010000521.1 GCA_030609865.1 bacterium
CTGCTGTTTGTGGCGGCCGTCGAGGGAGATCGGTGCCTGTCCCCGAACTCTACCGTTCATCCACCGGCCAGGCCGAGGTCACCACCGGCGCGAAGGCGGATGGGAAAACCTGAAGAGAGGATGGAAGCATGACAAAGGATCTTCCGACATTTTCCCCGTCTCAGTGGGAGTTTCTGGCTGCACTGTACGTCTTCCAGGAACCGACAGGGATCGACGTAATCGGGGAAATGGTCCCCCTCCCGCCAGGCCCGTTTCTCGAGCTCTTGGACGAAACCGAAAGACTTGGATGGCTTCAGAGGCAAGACAAAAGCGTTGTCGAACTCGTCCGGAATTTGCCGACCCACGTGCGCAGAACCTTGGGGAAAATTGGTTCACAGGAAAGAGTGTCCGAATGGGTCGCCCACCTCGAGAAAGCCGGTCTGATGAGCGGCCTGCCACAGACCGTGGCAGTCAGGCTGCTCCTCCGCACCGAAAGGTTCGAGGAGGCGGCCGAACTCGAGACGATTGCGGCCCGGCAGGCCCTGGACAGGCGGGACCTGCCCGATACCCTTGTACATCTCGAACAATCCGCAGGGGTGCTGGCAGGGCTTTCGGCACAGGGCAAGCTCGAAGGGGAGTCATTTCTCTCCTGTGCTGACTTGGTCATGGAGCTGTCGGACGCCTGCTTTTCGGAGGGAAGCAGCGTGAAGGAACTGCCCGCCCTCCTCGAAACCTTCCGTGACCTGGCCGAGAAACAGGGTGATCGACGGTCCTGGGCCTTGATCGGCCTTCACATGGGCCGCCTGTTCTATCTTTCCGATCAGCGGAGCCTCGCTTTCCGTTGTTTCTCTGAATCAGGGGAAGCCGTAGAGGAGATGGGGGACGAGGACATCCTGTGGCAATCCGCAGAGTTCCTGGGCATCTTCTCCTTTATGCAGGGAAACTTTCGAAGAGCCATCGAGCACTTCGAGAGGGCCCAGCGCCCGTTCGGGGAAGCCAAGGCACACTTGATCAACCCGTACGCCCCTCTGTTCATGGCGGTCTCCTCCGCTTGCCTGGGGGAATTCCACCGAGCTATCGGAATCCTGGACTACCACAGGCGAAGGGCCGAGCGAGAAGGAAGAGCAGGCCTGGCGGCCGTGTTCAGGGCTCAGCTGGGCATCATCCTGTTGCAGGTTAACAACAGGAAAGAAGGCTTATCGAATCTCGAGGCTGCCCTCTCGGCGGCCACGAGAAACGACCATGCCCTGGCTCGTTATCTGGCGCGAGCAGGGACGGCCTACCACCACTTCATCGAGGGCAGGCTTACAGAATCCTGGGACACCTTCAACCAGGCACTGGGGGAGGCAGAGGAGGCTGGAATCGTTCGGCAATACGGTTCCGCCTTTGTCCTCGAAATGCTCTACGAGTTCAAGCGCCTCGGTTACGAGGCCCTTCCGGGCTTTGATTTCGACTCGGAGGTGAAAAAGATCCGGGCGGGGCCGAATATGCACCTCCGCGGCGTGGCCCTGCGACTCCTTGCCGTGGAGGCGCGAAGCAAAGGAGAGGAACCTTCGCGGAGGCGGTCTTACCTGCGGGATAGCGCCGATTGTCTGCGAGACTCGGGGGACCCGGTGCAGTCTGCAAAAACCCTGTTCGAGATGGCGCGGCTGGACATCTCACAAGGGGAGACGGACAAAGCGAGGCGTTACATCGAACAGGCCCGGCAGGGCCTCGAGGGATACGCCGAGGAGTTCTTTCAGGATGACCTGAAATATCTGTTCGAGATCCTGACCCCCGCAGCGTCACGGCCACAATACGAGTCAACCGAGCAAGTCTTCCAGAGGTTCTTGGACGTCATGGAGCAGTTGGTTCCGAGCCCGGATCTCGACGAGACCCTGGGCAGGTGCGTGGCCGCCCTCAACCGGTTCCTCGGCGCCGAGCGGGGTGGCCTGTTCTGGTTTCGCGGCCGCAGTGGACGCAGCGAGCCGATTCTGCGCGTCGGCGTGAACCTGACGAGTCGTGAGGTAGACTGCGAGGGCTTCCGGAACAACCTGGCCCTGGTCTTGAAAGCCCATGATCAACGGGAACCCTTGCTGGTGCGCCCGGGAAGAAAGGGGGAAGGAGCAGAGGATCATCGCACACTGGCCGTCCTGTGCCTCCCCTTCGAGCTCGAGGGAAGGGCGAGGGCCGTGTTCTATCACGACAATTCCTACTTGAATGACTCCTTTGGTTTCCTCGACGGGCCCCTGCTCGTACGCCTCGTTCGTCATCTCAGCCTCTTCATCGACCGGATCTGGCAATACGGACACCTCCTTGGGCAACAGGCTCCCAAGACGTCACCGAGAATCGTTCCGGCAGACTCCTTCGACGAGGATGAAATCGTGGCCCAGAGCCCGCTGATGCAGGCGTTGCTCGCTCAGGCCGATCAGATCGCTCGTTCCGAATCCATCGTTCTCCTTCTGGGCGAGACCGGGGTGGGAAAGGAACTGCTCGCCCGGAGGATCCACAGGACGAGCGATCGTCGCAAAGGCCCCTACGTCGTCATCGATGCAACCACGATCCAGGAGAACCTGATCGAAAGCGAGCTTTTCGGACACGAAAAGGGGGCCTTCACGGGCGCGGACCGCCAGAAGCGTGGACGCATCGAGTTGGCAAACGGAGGGACCCTGTTTCTTGACGAGGTGGGAGAACTACCTCTCGCGGTGCAGGGCAAGTTGTTGCGGTTCCTCCAGGAGAGGACGTTCGTGCGAATTGGTGGAAGAAGGAATTTGATCGCCGATTGCAGGCTGCTGGCTGCCACCAATCGAAATCTGGAGGAAGAGGTCGCCGCAGGTCGCTTTCGTCGGGACCTCTTCTACAGAGTCAACGTTGTTCCCCTAACCATCCCTCCCCTGAGGGAGCGGAAGCAGGATATCCTTCCCCTGGCACGGCGCTTCCTGGACCACTACGGCAGGGACCCGCATCGCGCTCAGCCGGAGATTCCAAGTGCGGACGAAAAGAGGCTGACCGACTATTCCTGGCCGGGAAATGTGCGGGAACTCAAGAACATGGTGGAACGGGCGGTCCTGCTGTTCGACGGGAAGCGGTTGGACTTCAACTTTCCCGCCGGCTCACGGCTGTCCTCAACGCATCCCTTCGCAGACATGCCCACCATGGAAGAGTTGCAGCGCCGCTACATTCGGCATGTGCTGGAGAGCACCGGGGGACGAATCCGGGGCCCTGAAGGGGCCGCCGAACGACTGGGCATGAAGCGCACAACCCTCTATGCCCGGATGAAGAAGCTGGGCTTGCCCCGGTCTTCAGTTCTGTGATACACTTAATACAGCGATCGCAAAGGAGGTCCGAATGCCCACTTCGGTTCGATTGCCGGACGAAATCGAGCAACGGCTGGATTTTCTGGCCAAGCACACTGGCCGCACCAAGGCATACTACATCCGGGAGTTGATCTCGAGCCACATCGACGAGTTGGAAG
>JAUWSZ010000685.1 GCA_030609865.1 bacterium
CGGCAGGCCGATCGCCCAGGCGCCGGATCCCGGGGAAGCGGCCCGGAAGGTGCTGGACGAAATCGAGGAAGGCCTGAAGGCCCGGCAGAAGTGACCCGACTACCCGCCCGTTGATCCCCCGCCCAAAATTCCCAGAAAATTCTTGGAAAACAGGGATTTTCCCCAAACAAAATCGTCCATTTCTACGATAAATAGATGGAACTGATAGGTTGCCAAGAAGGGCGGTTTCAAAGCCCGACGGGGAGAGGAGCGTGGATTTGATCGCACATGTCCGGAGAAGCATGGACAGGGGGCGCAAGGCAAAGAGGAGATTCAACCTCCTGCGGGAAGAAGCGCCGCCGCCCGCTGCCATGAAGCGAGGGCTCTCTGTCCTGGCCTCCTTCGTCCTTTGCACGAGCATCCTTGTTGCCGGCATCTGGCAAATCCAGTCCGGCCAGGACCCCTCCCTGCCGAATCCCCACCTCTTGAGCCGACTTGTGGAGATCGACGAAGCCGGGGCAAGCCCCACGGACCCCTTTTCCGAGATCTTTCTGACTCGGGACGACGTCCACAAGGAACCAGGCTCGCCCGCTCCCGAGAAACAGGTCTCCGTTGAGGAAGAGGACGCCCAGCCGGGCCACTCGACAACCGAGGACGAAACGCCCCCACAGAAGGTGCGCGGACCCCTGGCCGTCCAGGCAAAGGAACAGGTCTTCTACCGGAAGGCGCAAGCCTATCACAAGCACAAGAACTTCGAGATGGCCACCAAGATGTACCGGAGGGTGTTGCATGAGAAGCCCGGACATCGTGATGCCCTCTTTTCTCTTTCCTCCATCTACATGGAGCAGTCCGCATATGCTGAGGCGTACCCTCTGATCATGGAGTTGTTGCGCCTCAACCCGGGCGATCCGCAGGGCCTGGCGAATCTCGGGATCTCAGAGATCGCCCTGGGGAGGCCCGAGCAGGCCATCGCTTACCTCAACGAGGCACTGGCCCTCGAGGAGCCTCCTCGATTCAAGATTTATTTCCACCAGGGCGTGGCCCGGAGCAAGCTCCACAGGATGGAGGAAGCCATCACTTGGTACCGGAAGGCGGAGAATCTCGATCCGGGACATACGCACTTGCTTTTCAACATGGCCGTCACGTTCGACAGGCTGGAACGATACAACGAGGCACTGAATTGCTACGCGCGGTTCTTGAAGGCCGGCGAGTCTTCTTCTCCCAAGGAACGCAGGGATGTAGAGACACGGATCGGCGTTCTCATGGCCTATCTCGTTGAGGCGCCGAAGACGCCCTCAGCGGAAGGCACCCATCAATACACGGAGTAGGAGAGATGAAAGGCCGTATCGGAGACCTCCTGGTCGAAATGGGCTTCATCGGCAGGGACCAGCTCGAAACAGCCGTTGTGGAATCGAAGAAGACACGGGCATTGCTCGGTGACGTGCTGCTGAGGCTGGACTGGGTAACGCAGGAACAGCTCAACATGGCCCTTGCGGTCCAGAGCGGGGCCCAGCGGCTCGACACCGCCCAGGCGGAACTCGAGATCGATGAAGAGCTGATCCGGGAGATCCCGGAGAGCTTCATCAACAGCCACGGGATCTTCCCGTTCGCGAGAGACAACGGCACCATCAAGGTCGCCACGGCCAACCCCTTCGACGTTCTCGCCAGGGATCAGCTGGCCCGGATGACGGGCTGCCGGATCGCCGCCTACGTGGCCCCGAAGGAGTGGGTCGCAAACGCCATCGAGCTCTACTACAAGACCGCCCTGACCATCGACAGCGATATCGAGGACATCACCCACGCGGCAGGAGAAGGGGGCTTCGAAGAGAACCAGATCGTCAACCTTGCCAACCTCCTGATCGAAAAGGGGCGCCTCCTTGGAGCGAGCGACATCCACATCGTACCCGATGCGAAGCTGGTTCGGATCTACTACCGGATCGACGGCGTCCTGCAACAGAGGAACCTCTTCCCGATCAAGTTCCATCAGGGCCTGACCAGCCGTTACAAGATCATGGGGGACATCGACATATCCAACCCGAACATCCCCCACGACGGCCGCATCAAGTATCGGGGCAGTTCCGGAGAGATCGACATCCGTCTTTCCACCTTCCCCACGCACCTTGGCGAGACGACGGTCATGCGGTTGCTCACCTTCAGCGGGGTGGTAGGCGATCTTCAGCGCCTCGGGTTCGAGGATCAGGATTTTGCCAGGCTTACGGAAAGCCTCAACCAGCCCTACGGCCTAATCCTCGTCACCGGGCCCACGGGCTCGGGCAAGACGACCACCCTGTACTGCTCCCTGATGACGGTGAACAACCCGAGCGTGAGCGTCATGACGATCGAGGACCCGATCGAGTACACGATTCCCACGATCCGCCAGACGGCGGTGAACCCGAAGGCGGGACTCACCTTTGCCAACGCCCTGCGCGCCACCCTGCGGCAGGACCCGGACATCATCCTCGTGGGCGAGATCAGGGACCAGGAGACCGCCGAGCTGGCCCTGCGGGCCACGAACACCGGGCATCTGGTCCTCTCCACGCTGCACACGAACGATGCCGCCTCTGCCATCAACCGATTGCTCGATCTGGGCGTGAGCGCGAGCATCCTTGCCTCCTCCCTGAACATCATCGTGGCCCAGCGGCTTCTGAGGAAGATCTGCACACGGTGTGCCACCTCGAAGCCGCTCGCGCCCGTCGAACGAGAAGC
>JAUWSZ010000283.1 GCA_030609865.1 bacterium
CTTCCAGGACCTTCGAGGCGGTCAGGAAGAGGCTCCTCTCCTGCTCCTCGTCCGGGGCCTCGAAGAGGCCGGCCTCCCACATTTCCCACAGGGGCGTCCCCCGGCTCACGGTGAGCTGGTAGCAGGAGATGTGATTGGGCGAAAAGGCGAGCGTTTCTTGGAGGGTCCTCCTCCATTCCGTCCCGGTCTGGCCCGGAAGGCCGAAGATGAGGTCAACCCCAAAACCGGGAAACCCACTCGCCCGGATCAGCTCCATGGCACGGGCCGCCTGGCGGGCCGAATGCGTTCGGCCGAGGAAGGTGAGTTCTCTGTCCTCCATTGACTGCACGCCAAGGCTTATCCTGTTGAAACCAAGCTCCCTCGCAAGGAGCAGTTTCTCCAGGGTCACGTCGTTTGGGTTCGCCTCCAGGGTCACCTCCGCGTCCGGGCACAAGGCGAAATGCCCGCGAAGGATTGCTACAAGGCTGGCCAGATCCTCGGCGGTGAGCAGCGTCGGGGTGCCGCCACCCAGGTACAGGGTGTCGAAGAAGGCAAACCGGTCTCTGTACAGCATGGCTTCCTGTTCGAGGGCGTGAAGCCATGCCGTGACCAGGGAGGTGGATGGGATCGAATAGAAATCGCAGTACCGGCATTTCTGCCGGCAGAAAGGGACGTGAACGTAGAGCCCTGCGGGATCGTTTGCCCTTGTCTTCATCGCGGGTTCATTTCTCCTCGGACTGAAAAACGCTCACGAAGGCCCTCTGGGGGATCTCTATGGAGCCGACCATCTTCATCCGCTTCTTCCCCTTCTTCTGCTTCTCCAGAAGCTTTCGCTTGCGCGTGATGTCACCGCCATAGCACTTCGCCGTCACGTCCTTCCGGAAGGCGGGAATCGTGGAGCGGGCGATGATGGTGCCCCCGATGGCGCCCTGGATTGCGATCTTGAACATGTGCCGAGGGATCTCATCCTTGAGCCGATTGCAGATGTGCAAGGCCCGGGGCCTTGCGCGCTCGCGGTGAATCATCATGGAAAAGGCGTCGATCTTCTCCCCGTTGACGAGGATGTCCAGCTTGATGAGGTCGCTTACCTTGTACCCGGCCAGGTCGTAATCGAAAGAGCCGTATCCCTGCGTAACCGTCTTGAGCTTGTCGTAGAACTCGTAGATCACCTCTGCCAGAGGCAGGTCGCAATTGACCTCGATCCTGCCGGGGGTAGGATAGGCGTACTGGGGGTTCACCCCTCGGCGGTCCAGGCAGAGGTTCATGACGGCGCCCATGTAGCGCTCCGGGATCAGGATGCTCGCCTTCACGAACGGCTCTTCCGCCTTTTCGATCATCATCGGGTCGGGGTAATACTGCGGGTTGTCCACCTCGACCGTGCTCCCATCCTTGAGTAGAAAGCTGTACTGGACGCTCGGGATCGTCATGATGATCGACTGGTTGTACTCCCTCTCGAGCCTCTCCTGCACGATCTCCAGGTGCAGGAGCCCGAGGAACCCGCATCGGAACCCCTGCCCCAGGGAGGCAGAGGAGTCCTTCTGATAGACGAGCGACGAGTCATTGAGCATGTATTTTTCCAGTGCGTCGGAGAGGGCCGGGTAGTCATCCGACGCGACCGGATAGACCGAGGAGAAGACCACAGGCTTCACGTCCTTGAATCCCGGCAGCGGCACCGGTGCGGGATTCGTCTCGAGGGTAACCGTGTCCCCGACCCTCGTGTCGCTCACGGTCTTGATTCCCGCGATCAGGTAGCCAACCTCCCCGGCAAGAAGCGCCTTCCTCGACTCACGGTTCAGGCGAAACAGGCCCACCTCTTCGACCCTGTAGGTGCTTCCGTTCGACATGAGCCGGATCACATCCCCGGGCCTTACCGCCCCGTCGAAGACCCGGCAACTCACGACGGTGCCCCGGAAGGAATCGTAACTGGCATCGAAGATGAGCGTGGTCAGGGGCGCGTCCGGGTTTCCGGTGGGCGCCGGAATCCGAACCGTCACCGCATCGAGGATTTCCTGGATCCCGGTCCCCTCCTTGGCGGAACAGAGCAGAGCCGTGTCGGAGTCGAGGCCCAACTCCACCTCGATCTGCTCCTTCACGCGCTCTACGTCCGCTGCAAGAAGATCAATCTTGTTGATGACCGGAATGATCGTCAGGTCGTGCTCCAGGGCAGCGTACAGGTTGGCAAGCGTCTGGGCCTCCACCCCCTGCGCGGCATCGATCAGGAGGAGCACGCCCTCGCAGGAGGCAAGGGCCCGTGAAACCTCGTAGGAGAAGTCCACATGCCCCGGTGTATCGATCAGGTTGAGATCAAATGACTCTCCCTGGTCGTTCGTATACGGCAGGCTCACGGTCTGGCTCTTGATCGTGATGCCCCTTTCCCTCTCGATGTCCATCGTGTCGAGGATCTGGTCGCGGAAATCCCGGTCTTCCACCAGGCCGACGTGTTGGATCAGACGGTCGGACAGGGTGGATTTCCCGTGATCGATGTGGGCGATGATGCTAAAGTTTCTAATGGAATTCATTGTCTGTGGGCTTCTTTCTGCGATTCTTGATTTCGATTGTGCCTGTCTTCATCGTATTTGAAACGAATCAATATAGCATTTCTCTAGCCGCGACGAAAATGCTATATTGCGCGACGACAAGATCCCGCACTGATGTCGAGTAAGAACAAAGAGCGCCGAGAGGAGACTGCCGCCATGGAACCACCATACAGCCTGCGGTACTCTTCTCTTCTCTCTTTGTTGATTCTCCTCTTCCTGTCTCCGGCGTTCCCATCAGGGGGTGCACGTGCGATTGCGGACACTCCCCCCGACGAGACGCAAGCCGCCCGGCAGGGGACCGGGGCCGCCGGTTCGGACGATGAAACCAGGGCTGGAATCCTGGGCCGCACGATGGATCCCGTGCTCGTCCAGGGCGAGTGGCTGGAGGCATTCGCAGGGATCCCCCTGGAAGCATTACGGCTCTATCGCTACCGTGACGGGCACTATGAGACGATTCGCTTTCAGGTGGACGAGAGGACCCTTGAGGGGGACTGGGTCTTTCCCTACGGCAAGAAGAACAACGGGTCGGAGAGCAACGGCCTGTTGGACGGCCGGGACATACTGCTGTTCATGGCGGGCGATGCAGGGGAACGGGCGCATCCGGAGGCGCCGCTCCAAGGGGCCGCTTCCGTCACGGAAATCGAACTCGAGGACCCCGTGGACGCAGGCCATGCGTGGGTATACCTGGCCGCACACGAGACCGATCCGCCTCCCCTGTGCCCCCTTCCGGATTACGTGCGCTACAACTACCAGACCGAGGAAGTATACACGGCCTCTTCATACTACAAGTTCATCATCACCAAGGAGGGCCTTCACACGGGTTTTTCCGATGTGGGCGCCATCCTGCCGGCGGCCGGGGGGGACGGTGAGAACCGCATGGACAGGATGAAGACCCGCATTCAGATCCGGTTCTTCTTCAACCTCATTCCGCTGTCCATGAACGAGGAGATGCTCGGACAGGATGTGGTCGCTTACATCACAGGGCCGATTCGCGTGATCCGCCGGCTGGAGCAATTCTTCAAGCTTCCCTTCGGCCTCCGCGGCATGAAGAGCCTAACGGACCTGCATCTCTACGAGAGCATCACGATCGTGCCCGCAGAAATCAATGTGCCCAAGGGCGTGGACAAGGTGATTTCCTCCAGCCACATCTGGTTCGGGGCGGATCTGTCGCCGAACGCAATCGGCTCGCTTTTCCGGAACAGCGAAAACCTCGAGCCCCTGATCATCGACGGCAGAATGTCGGAAATGGAGAAGCAGTTCTCCCCGCAGCAGGACAAGTGGAGAGTCATATACGGCCACGGAGGGGCCATGCTGATCCGGGCGGTGTTCCCCCCGGAGTACATCGAGGTGGTGGAACTCCATCAGAGGTATGTGGACGATATTGCGGTGGTGGAGCCTCCGGAGAGGTACGAGGGGAGCATTGGGGTCGTGCAGACCGAGATGGTGAGCGAGAACCCGAGGGCGGGTCGGTACAACATTCTCATGGAGGTCTATTTCCCGCCTGACTACCGGCCGGGGGACGAAGCAGGCTGCCTCGACGTTCGGGACCGTCCCCTCCGGATCCGCATCCACGGAAACACACACGCCAACCAGCTGAATCCGGATTAGCCCTGTGTCCGCAAGGCCGTTTTCACGATCTTCCCGAGCGCGTTTCTCGGGAAGAACCCCGGGTCCACGAATTCCACTTCCTCCAGGGCCTTAAAGTTCGCGAGCTTCGCCCGGGTAAGTGCGACGAGTTCTTGCTCCTCTACCTGGGCCCCCTCCTTGAGGACCACAAAGGCCTTTGGGACTTCTCCCAACCGCGGGTGAGGGATCCCGATGACAGCCACTTCCTCGACCCGCTCGTCGGCGAGGAGCACCCGTTCGATTTCGGCAGGGAAGACATTGAACCCGCCACGGATGATCATGTCCTTTTTTCGGTCCACGATGTGAAGGTGGCCCTCCTCGTCGAGCCGCCCCATGTCGCCGGTCCCGAACCATCCCTCCTGGAGTGCCTGAGCCGTCTCGGCGGGAGAGTTCCAGTACGAACGGAGCGCCCTCTCCACGCCGATCTGAATCTCCCCCACCTCCCCTTCTCCCGACTCATCCCCTTCGTCAGATGCAATCCGTAACCGGATGTAAGGCATCACGTTCCCCACCGAAACGCCCTTGGGTTCGGACACCGGGTCTTCACACGAGGCGATCAGGGAGATCTCGGTCATGCCGTAGCAGTGGATGATCCGAAAATGAAACTTCCTCTCGAATTTCCGCCTCAACTCCATCGACAGGGGCGACCCTGCACAGATGCCGAACCGAACGGTGCGCAGGCCCACATTCATCGACTCTGAGGCGGCGTAAATCATGTGGTAGATCGTGGGCACGGCCGCGAAGAAGCTGACCCCCTCCTCCTTGATGGCCCGCAGGAACGCCTTTGGCTCGAACTTTTCGAGAATCACCAGGGTCCCCCCCGCATGAAGGGC
>JAUWSZ010000539.1 GCA_030609865.1 bacterium
ACGAGGCGGCGAGCCCTGTCACGAACTCAGCAACGTCGTGGAGGAACTCCGCTCCGGTGAAACGTTCCACAAGGCGGAGGACCGTACCCGCGGTCCGGTTGAAGAGGTTGAGGCTCAGCCGGCCCATTGTCGGATAGGGCTTGAGAAACCACTGGCTGATGCTTCGGTCGAAGAAGGCGCGTATCCGGCTCGGCGCCTCCAGGAAGTCCAGGGCGTGTTTCGTCGGGGGCGTGTCGAGGACGATCAGGTCGTACCGGCCTTCCAGATGGATCTGGTAGAGCTTCTCCATGGCCAGATACTCGTGCGACCCCGTCATGGCCGAGGAGAGGTGCTGGTAGAACTGATTGTGCATGATGTTGCGTGCCACGTCCTCGTTCGGTGCGTACCGTTCGATCAGCTCGTCAAAGGTGCGTTTTGTGTCCAGCATCATGGCGTGCAGGCTTCCTGTCGGGTTCTTCCCGTGCCGCAGGAATCGCTCCTTGGGCACCGGGGCCTCCTGGTTTCCCAGTTCGGAGAGGCCCAGAGAGTCTGCGAGCCGCTTTGCCGGATCCACAGTCAGCGTCAGCACCTTCTTGCCGAGCAGAGCGGCCTGCACGCCCAAAGCGGCAGAAACCGTGGTCTTGCCGACCCCGCCGCTTCCACAGCAGATGACGATTTGCTTGCCCCGGAGCAACCTTTCAAGATCCAAGCTCGGCACTTGCCCTTCCTTTCATCGTTTCGTCCGGTTCTTCGATCGACCGCGCGAGTGCCTGGATCATGTCGATGGAGGCGTGTGGAACGGCGACGAAGGGGAGGAGAGTTGTATGGTCCCCGAAGACGCTAAGCAGCCGTCCCAGATGCGCGTCTTGTGCCGCTCTGGTCTTCTTCCAGGACTCGGCACAGGCGAGAATGGCCTTCTCTTTCTCTGCCCACTCCCCCTGTAGCGCGGAGTCCGCCTCAGGCTTTCCCTCCAGGTCGCCCCGCCACCGGCGGTAGCTTTCGCCGTCCGCGCCCTGGAAGAAGGGAGGATAGACCTGGTTCACGAAGAGGCAGCCGATCGGCAGATGAAGCCTGGACCGGGCATTCTCGTAGAGATCAAGGGCCTCGTTGACGGGCATTTCGGCTGGGGTGGTGACGATATGAAAAGCGGTCCTGAGAGGATCCTGGAGCATATCCGCAACCTTGCGGGCCTCCCTCCTGACGAATCCCTTCGCCGTTTGGGCAGCCGTCATGGGCATCTGGAGATAGGAAACGACATGGCCTGTGGCCGGCGTGTCCACGACGATGAGATCGTAGAAGGGCCGGTTGGTCCCGGGGAGTCGCTTCTGCTCGAGGTCCCAGAGTTTGCCGACCGCCATCAGTTCTTTCAGCCCGGGAGCGACGTTGAGGAAGTACTGATAGATCGGCGTGCGAACGATCCTGCGGACGAAGGCCCTGCTTTTCAACACCAGGTGGAGGTACTCCTCCAGTCCGGATTTTCCCTCAACGTAGAAACAGGACAGGTTCTTTGCGAGCATTGTCTCCTGGTATACATCGCCCTGAGGCTTCCCGAACATCCGGGAAACGGACGCAACGGTATCCAATTCCACGAGGAGCGTCCGCTTCCCCTTGTTGGCCGCCATCCACGCCAACGTCGAAGCCACCACACTCTTCCCGACGCCCCCTTTGCCCGAGACGATCAGCAGCCTTTTGTCCAGAAGCCCTGGGTATTCCATCATGGGCCCCGCCTTCCGTGGGTGAAGTTCGAGAAAGGACCAACGAAAGCAGAAGAACATCCCTAGCAGAGGGAATTTCCCTTTGTCAATCGATCGGATCAGGAAAAGCGTGGACTGGGTGGGATCCCCGCGACGGGTTGCTTCGAGTCGATCCCGGAGGGGCCGGGGGCAACACGAGCGCATGTTCGTGAATCGAAACGGTCTTCACCTGGTTCACCCGTCGTAGAGAGATAGCCTTTCTTCCAGGTGGCCGAGTTGGCTTTCCAGCTCCTGGAGCTGTTTCTCCAGTTCTTCCAGACCGGTCAACTGGTAGAAAAAGTATCGGATTCGTTCATCGATATTCTTTTGGATGAGATCAAGGGTCTTCTGCGGGTTGGTGAACCAGTCCTTCAACAGATGTGCGCCTTCTTCCTTGGTGTCGTGCCCCTTTTCGATCAGCCTTGCGATATGCTCTTCCGCTTCGATTCGCATCGTGTTGAGCGACTCTTTGCCCTTGTGCAACCAGTCCGACAGGCGATCTCCCCCCTCCTGTATCAGGTTCTTGCACAGGGACAGGGGGAGGATGTTGTTCTTGTTCTTCTGCTCCTCGAGCATGATCTGCGTGAGCGTAACGGCGGTCAGGTCTTCCTGCGTTTTGTTGTCGACCACACGAATTTCTTCTCCCCTACGCACCATCTGTGAAATTTCGTCGAGTGTGACGTAGCGGCTTTGTTGTGTGTCGTAGAGCTTGCGATTCCCGTATCGCTTGATCAGTTTTTCCGCCCCAGGGTCTGTGTTTTCTTTCTTCCGTCGTGCCACGGTGCCCATCTCCCTATGACTTGCTGTCCCTCACGAGTTGAACGTGGAGCCGCCTGCTTCGGGGGCCGTCGAACTCACAGAAAAAAATCGACTGCCAGGTGCCCAGCATCACCTTGCCGTCTTCCACGAGCAGCACTTGCGAGACCCCCACGAGCGTGCTCTTGATGTGGGCGTCCGAGTTTCCCTCCATGTGTCGATAAGAACCCCGGTGCGGACCTCGCTCGGAAAGGTAGGTGAGGATGTCGGACTGAACCGATGGATCGGCACCTTCATTCACGGTGACCGCTGCGGTTGTATGCGGAACGTGGAGGACACAGTATCCGGCTCGAATTCCGGAGGCCGTGACGATTTTTTGGACCTTTGCGGTGATGTCGATGAACGCTTCGCGGCTCTTGGACTCGATCGTGCAGGTTTCCATCGTTGCCAGATCCGATGAAAAAAACGTTATATTACTTACGACCTTGATGATTTGAAGCTACCATAGGGAATGCACCGGGTCAAGGCGGAGGTCGGTTGATTGACAAGCCAGTTTGCCTTTTGTCATAAAGCTATTAGCCATTAGCCGTTAGCTCTTAGCTGTTAGCTCCCTACCACTCCCCCCAACGGGATGCACGCAGATTAGGGGCAGGATGGTCGCGAAGGCGGGGCGGGGTGGGCTAATAGCTAAGAGCTAATGGCTAATAGCCAACAATCGGGCACGGGCGCGATCGAGGACGACGACGAGGACGAGGACGAAATGCCCGGGGGAGACGGAGCCCAAGAAAACCGAGATGGAACAGGGATCGCATGAGCGAACTGATTCTTGCCTCCGGCTCTCCTCGCAGGGCGAGACTCTTGGCAGAGATCGTCGGGTCATTTCGGATCATAACCAGCAG
>JAUWSZ010000212.1 GCA_030609865.1 bacterium
TGAGCCTTCTTCTCATCCTCCTGGGCTCGCTGTGGGGGGCCGTGCAGGGCTTCAAGGGCGGCCTGCAACTCGCAGAGGGGGAGGCGTCAAGCGAAGCGTGGCTCCGTACAGGGGCGGAACGGGTCCCCCTGGGCTTTCAGATACGCTGCGACCGGTTCGTGTTGGAGCAGTACCCGGACGGCACCCCAAAGGAGTACCGCAGTGAAGTCACCCTCTCCGAAGTGGAGGGAGAGATAATTAAGAGCGGAACCATCCGGGTCAATCATCCCCTCACCTACAAGGGAATTACGTTCTACCAGTCTACGTATGGGTCACTCCCGGAACTGACGCTCGAGGTCCGTGACCGGGAAGGCGGCAGCGAGTCGGTGGTGACCACGAGGCTCAACGCCCCGTTCCTGCTCCCGGGAAGCCAGGGGGATCGGGCCATGGTCGTGGCGTTTCAGGAGGACCTTCGAATTCCGGAAGAGATGGCCAGGATCACCTCCTTTGCCAACAGAAGCCTGGGGCCTGCCGCACGGCTCGTCGTCTTCAACGACAAGGGCTTTGGCGAGCCTTTTTGGGTCTTCCGTGACCTTCCGGACATGGGCAAGAAGACCGGGCGGACCCACGAAATCGTCATGAAAGATTTTCGGTTGATGTCCTACACAGGGTTGCAGGTGGTCAAGGATCCGGGCACCCCCCTCGTGTGGATCGGTTGCACGTTTCTCGTCATCGGATTCCTGATGGCGCTCTTGATGGATCACGAAATTGTCTGGGTTGCCGGTGAGGTTGCCGGCGAAAACGAGTACAGGGTTCGAGTGGCCGGAAGGGCCGTTCGGCATCCGGGAATCTATGCGACACGTTTCGACAGACAAAAGCTTCGTCTTCGAAAAGGGCTTTCTCCATGGCTGCAGAAACCCTTGAGGGACCTATGACTGAGCCGATTTTGATTCGCCTTTGCATATTCGTCTACATGGGGAGTTGGGTGCTGTACCTCCTGCACGTGGGCTTCCGGAAGAAGGCCCTCGGCCTTGCGGGCGACGTGGCTGCCCTTGCGGGCGTGGTTTTGCTGACCCTCTCCATCGGCGTGAGGTGGATGGAATCCCATCGAATGGGGATCGGCCATGCCCCCCTGTCGAATCTCTACGAATCGATGGTCTTCTTCGCGTGGACCATCGTGCTCGTCTACCTGGTCTTCGTCAGGAAATTCAAGGATCGCCTGTTGGGCGCCTTTGTCATGCCGCTGGTTTTCCTGGCCCTTGCGTCCACCTCCCTGATGAACCCGGAGATCCAGCCCCTCGTTCCCGCCCTGCAGAGCAACTGGTTGACGGCGCACGTGATCACCTGCTTCCTCGGATACGCGGCCTTTGCCGTGGCCTTCAGCCTGAGTCTGCTCTACCTCTTGAAGTTGAGAGGAGGAGAAGGCGCGGCAGGTTTCCTCCAGACCCGCCTGCCTCCTGCGGATCTGTTGGACGACCACTCGTATCGAATCATCGCGGTGGGCTTCCCGATGCTCACGCTGGGGATCATCACCGGCGCCGCTTGGGCCAACGAGGCCTGGGGGACCTATTGGAGTTGGGATCCGAAGGAGACGTGGTCGCTGATCGTCTGGTTGATCTATGCAGCCTACTTGCACGCCAGGCTCGCGCGGGGATGGCAGGGAAGGCGCGCCGCCTGGCTCTCCATCCTCGGGTTTGCCGCCACGCTGTTCTGCTATCTGGGGGTCAACCTGTTCCTTTCCGGTCTCCACAGCTATGCGACCGGCTAGCCGGAACATTTCATGAAGAATACCGATAGAATTCTGAAACAGAAGGCACTGGCTTTTTCCCTGGTCGCCATGAGCGCGCTCGGGAGCGTGTTCAAGGAGCAATCGGGCATCGAAGGAGGCCCTCTCCTCGACGGGATGCTGATCGCCTGCTTCTCTCTGGGGCTGTTTCTCTGGGTGGGTTCAAAGAGGATGGAACGGCGAAGCCGTCGGGAGGAAGAGGAAAGAAGGGAATAAGGGAAAACAGGAACAACGAAAGGGTCCACCCGAGGGACCTTTGTCAGGAAACACAAGGACGAGTCTAGTCATGTCAAGGAAACGCTTACGCAACATCGGTATCGCGGCCCACATTGACGCAGGGAAGACGACCGTAACCGAGCGGCTTCTGTATTTCACAGGGGTAACGCACAGGCTCGGTGAGGTTCACGACGGCCGGGCCACAATGGACTTCATGGTCCAGGAACAGGAACGGGGAATTACCATTGCATCTGCCGCGATTTCCTGTGACTGGCGAGATCACACGATCAACATCATCGATACGCCCGGGCATGTGGATTTCACCGTTGAGGTGGAGCGGGCGCTCAGGGTGCTCGACGGCATGATCGCGGTGTTCTGCGCCCTGGGAGGGGTCGAGCCCCAGTCGGAAACGGTCTGGAACCAGGCGGACCGCTACAAGGTACCTCGTTTGGCCCTCGTGAATAAGATGGACCGGGAGGGGGCGAGCTTCGACCGCTGTGTGAGGCAACTCGAGGCGCACCTCGACGCGAACCCGGTGCCCTTTCAGATCCCCGTGGGGGAAGGGGACGACTACAGGGGGATCATCGACCTGGTGTCGATGAAGGCCTTCGCCTTCGAGGACTTCAGGCGGATCGAGATCGAGATCCCGGAGGAGCTGGTCGAGCGGGCCCGTGAGGGTCGGGCCGAGTTGGTGGAGAAGCTTGCCGAGTTCGACGAGGACCTGCTCGAGAAGTTCGTGGCCGAGGAAGAAGCCAGTGAAGAGGCAATCCGCAGGGCGGCGCGTTATTGTGTCCTGAACTCCCTGCTGACGCCCGTGTTCTGCGCCTCTGCGTACCGGAACATCGGGATCCAGCTCCTGCTCGACGCGATTGTCGACTATCTCCCTTCTCCAGCGGACAAAGGGAGTGTCGTTGGGTCGGATCCAGACAACCCGGACAAGAGCCAGGTCTGCGTCCCGTCCCCCAAGGCAAACCTGGCGGCCCTCTCGTTCAAGATCATCCACGACCCGTTCGTGGGGCAGCAGACCTTCACCCGGATCTACTCCGGCGAGATTCGCTCAGGCCAGAAGGTACTCAACTCCACCCGGTCCAAGCAAGAGAAGATCGGACGGATCTACCGGATTCATGCGAAGAAGCGGGAGGAGATCGACCGTGCGGGACCGGGAGACATCGTGTCCCTCGTGGGCATGAAATCCACCAAGACCGGGGACACCCTCTGTGACCCTGCCCACCCGTTGCTGCTCGAGAGAATCACGGTTCCGGAGGCGGTGATCCAACGGTCCGTCGGCGTGACTGTTCAGAAGGAGGAGCAGAACCTGCACCGATCCCTGCGGAAGCTCACGATGGAAGACCCGTCTTTCTCTTTTTACGTGGATCCGGAGACGCGGGAGACGGTCATGGCGGGCATGGGAGAACTGCACCTGGAGATCGTCGAGGACCGCTTGCGCCGCGAGTTCAAGGTTCCTGTCGTGTCCGGTGAACCTGCGGTAAGCTACCGCGAGTCGATCACGCAGCAGGCGGAGGTCGACTATCGTTTCAAGAAGCAGACGGGCGGCAAGGGGCAATTTGCCCGCGTTGTCCTGAGGATCGAGCCGAACGAAGAGGGGGAGTTCGAGTTCCTGGACATGATCCGCGGGGGCGCCATCCCGCGCGAATTCATCCCGGCGGTGCGCCGCGGCGTGGAGCATACGTTGAGCACCGGTGTGCTGGCCAAATTCCCGATCGTGGGCATCAAGGCGGTGTTGGTCGATGGCTCGTTCCACGAGGTGGACTCGTCGGAGAAATCCTTTTACACCTGTGCGTGCCTCGCCTTCAAGGAGGCCTTTCAGAAGGCTGCCCCCCAGCTTCTCGAACCGGTCATGAAGGTTGAAATCGCCACTCCGGACGACTATATAGGGGATGTCGCCGGAGACCTGTCCAGACGACGCGGAAACATTCACACCATGCGGCGGTATCGAAAAGGATCGCAGAAGCTCGTCGGGAGTGTTCCCCTCTCCGAGATGTTCGGGTACGCGACGGCCCTTCGCTCCCTGAGCTCCGGAAGGGCGAACTTCTCGATGGAGTTTCTTGCCTTCGAGCCCAACCCGGTGAGCCTAGTCGAAGGGGTTCTGGCAAAGGTGCGTGAGCAGCGGGAAAAACGGCTCGCGGACAAAAAGAAATAGGTGAAAGGGAAGGGACCGTGTCTAAATACCGTATCCTCACAGATGACGCGAAGTGCACAGGGTGCCTGCGATGCCAACTCGCCTGCTCGCAGGCCTACCAGAAATCGTTCAACCCGTCCGCAGCAAGGATCCGTGTGGATTTCCTCGGAGTCGACTGTGCGATTCGGTTCACCGAGGACTGTGTGGCATGCGGGCTGTGTGCCGACAACTGCCTGTACGGAGCGCTCGAGAAGAGCGCGGAAGGGGGGGCGTGATGACCTTGGGCGGATTTGCAGGGACGATCCTGGTGGTCGATCTGACCCGGGGAGTGATCACGAAAGAGCCGCTCGACCCGGGGCTTGCCAGGGACTTCATCGGCGGGCTGGGTCTGACGGTCAAGCTGGCCTACGAAAACCTCGAGCCCGGAACCGACGCCCTGGCCCCGGAAAACCCGATCGTCCTCGGGGCGGGTGCGCTGGTGGGTACGGATATGCCGGCCTCGTCCCGCCTGTTCTCGATCACGAAGTTGCCGACGAGCGGCACGATCGGCTGGAGCGGTGCCGGGGGTGTCACGTTCGCCTGCATGCTGAAGAACGCCGGGTACGATCACATCGTGATCAAGGGCCGGGCCGATCGGCCCGTGTACCTGGAGATCATCGACGACCAGGTGGCCCTCCGGGATGCTTCGTCCCTCTGGGGAAAGGGTGTGTCCGCAACGTGTGAGGCCCTCTGGAAGGACTATGAACGTCCGGCTGGTGTGGTGGCCATCGGCCAGGGTGGGGAGAACCGGGTCAAGTTCTCGATGGCCTATGTCGACAGGATCGCCACCCTCGGACGAGGCGGGTTTGGGGCCGTCATGGGCTCCAAGAACCTGAAGGCGATCGTGGCCCGGGGCAGCCGAGGCGTTTCGGTCGCGGATCGGAAGGGATACGCGACCCTCCGGAAGAGCATCTTTGAAAGGATGCGTGCATACCCCCATCTCAAGGAGTGGCAGGAGATGGGCCTGATAAACTCCTTCCCTTTCGTGGAGAGGGAGACCTACCTCAAGATCAAGAAGAGACGCGTGGCTTGTGTTTCCTGTCCTATAGGCTGCAAGGATGTGGTGGAGATACAGGACGGAGACTTGAAGGGACTGGTTGCGTGTTCCAGCTCTGCCATCAATCTCTTCACGCCGATCATCTACGGGATGGAAGACTACCGGGAAGCGATCAAGCTGATCGCCGATCTGGATGAATACGGCCTGGACATGTTCGAGTTTCTCGGATTGATGGTCTTTGCCAAGGCCCTTGTCGAGAACGGGCTGATCCCGCGCGACAGGGCCGAGCCGAAGATCGTGGTCGATTCGCTCGGGTCGATGGAGGCCTGGGCCGGGAAGGTCGCCCGCAGGGAAGGGCTCGGCGACGTTCTGGCCGACGGATTCCCGGGCGTCATCGAGGCATTCGGTGAGAAGGCGGAAGGCCTTGCGCCCGCCCTGGTAA
>JAUWSZ010000681.1 GCA_030609865.1 bacterium
AGCGCCCTGGGTCCGGGAGGACTCACGCGAGAGCGGGCCGGCTTCGAGGTGCGCGATGTGCACCCGACGCACTACGGCCGGATTTGCCCGGTCGAGACCCCGGAAGGGCCGAACATCGGCCTCATCTCGTCCCTGAGCACCTTCGCCCGCATCAACGAGTTCGGCTTCATCGAAACACCTTACCGTGTGATCAAGAAGGGGAGGGTTTCCAAGGACACCCGGTATCTGTCCGCCCTTGAGGAGGAGCAGCACAAGATCGCCCAGGCAAACGCTCCGCTGGACGAACAGGGCCGCTTTCTCCGGGACCCGGTCTCCGCCAGAGTGGACGGGGAATTCACGATGGTCGACGCCTCGGAAATCGAGTACATGGATGTCTCGCCCACGCAGCTCGTCAGCATTGCGGCATCCCTGATCCCGTTCCTGGAGCACGATGACGCGAACCGGGCGCTTATGGGATCCAACATGCAACGACAGGCCGTGCCCCTCCTTCGGACCGAGGCACCCCTCGTGGGCACCGGCATGGAGGGGATCGTTGCGAAGGACAGCGGCGTCACCGTCATCGCCAGGCGAGACGGCGTCGTGGAAAGCATCGACGCCACACGCATCGTCCTGCGCGTCACCCCACCTCCCAAGCAGAAAGGCGACCCCGGCGTCGACATCTACAACCTGATCAAGTTCGTTCGCTCAAATCAGAACACCTGCATCCACCAGAAACCGATCGTGAGTGTCGGGGACAAGGTGAAACAGGGAGACGTCCTCGCGGACGGCCCGGCCACCCAGATGGGCGAACTCTCGCTGGGCCGCAACGTGATCGTCGCCTTCATGCCCTGGGGCGGGTATAACTTCGAGGATTCCATCCTGATCAGTGAACGACTCGTCAAGGAGGACGCTTTCACCTCGATCCATATCGAGGAGTTTGAGGCCATTGCACGGGACACGAAGCTGGGCAAGGAAGAGATCACCCGGGACATCCCGAACGTGGGCGAAGAGGCGTTGAAGGACCTGGACGAGAGCGGCATCGTCCGGATCGGGGCCGAAGTGGGGCCAGGGGATATCCTGATCGGCAAGATCACACCCAAGGGGGAAACACAGCTCAGCCCCGAGGAGAAGCTCCTCCGAGCGATCTTCGGCGAGAAGGCGGGAGACGTGCGGGACACCTCTTTCCGCGTGCCGCCGGGTGTGGAGGGCACGGTGATCAACGCACGCGTCTTCATCCGCAAGGGCGTGGAAAAAGACGCGCGCACCAAGATGATCGAGGACAAGGAAGTCGCCCGCTTGACGAAGGACATGGAAGACGAGATCAAGATTCTCCGCGAGAGCGCGTACGAAAAGGTCAAGAATCTTCTCGTCGGCAAGAAGACTTCCGGCGTGTTGAACGACAGGTACAAGAACAAGGTCCTGCTCCAGAAGAACAAGCTCATTGCGGAGGAGGACCTGCAGGCTATCCCGCCGAACTACTGGAAGGACATCTCGATCAAGGACGGGGAAAAGATCGAGAAGGACATCCAGACCATCATGGACAACCTGGAGGAGCAGATCGACCTGATCCAGTTCCTCTTCAACGAGAAGATCAACCGGCTGAAAAAAGGGGATGAGCTCCCTCCGGGCGTGATCAAGATGGTCAAGGCGGACATCGCGATCAAGAGGAAGCTCTCCGTGGGCGACAAGATGGCCGGACGTCACGGAAACAAGGGCGTCCTGTCGCGCATCCTGCCGGAAGAGGACATGCCCTACCTGGAGGACGGGACACCCGTCGACGTCGTGCTCAACCCGCTCGGCGTCCCGTCCCGAATGAACGTGGGGCAGATCCTCGAGGCCCATCTCGGATGGGCCTCGAAAGGCATGGGGAAGACCCTGGGCGAACTGCAGCAAAAGGCCTACGATCTGCCCACCCTTCGGAAGACCTTGCTCGAGGCCTTCGGAAGCAACATGGAAAAATGGATCGATTCCCTGCCCGACAAGGAGCTGGTCGAACTGGCGAAGACGTCGGAGATCGGCATCTTCATGGCATCGCCGGTTTTCGACGGCGCCACCGAAGGGGAGATCAAGGACCTCATGGGAAGGGCCAACATGCCCCTGAGCGGGCAGGCGACCCTCCATGACGGCCGAACCGGGGAGCGCTTCGACCAGCAGGTCACCGTGGGCATCATGTACCTGCTGAAACTCCACCACCTCGTGGACGACAAGATTCACGCACGCTCCATCGGGCCCTATTCCCTCGTGACCCAGCAGCCCCTCGGCGGAAAGGCCCAGTTCGGCGGTCAGCGGTTGGGGGAGATGGAAGTGTGGGCCATGGAGGCGTACGGAGCTGCTTACAGCCTCCAGGAATTCCTGACAGTCAAATCGGCCGACGTGGCCGGGAGAACGAGCACGTACGAAGCCATCGTCAAGGGAGAGAATGTCCTGGAACCCGGCCTGCCGGAGTCCTTTAACGTGCTCGTGAAGGAGTTGCAGGCCCTGGCCCTGGACGTAGAGTTCCTCGATGTCGAGGAACCCAAGTAGGATTTCCAACTCTTTGTAGAGGGGGAATAGCCTTGAGAGACATCTTCAATTTCTTTGAAAAGCCGAAAGATCCGCTCCGGTTCAATGCCATCCGCATCTCGGTGGCCTCTCCGGAGAAGATCCGGGCCTGGTCCCACGGCGAGGTGAAGAAGCCTGAAACGATCAACTACCGAACCTTCAAGCCGGAGAGAG
>JAUWSZ010000217.1 GCA_030609865.1 bacterium
CGGTCCGAGGGAGAAGAGCATTCTCACGGCCTCCACCAGCCCCGGCGTATCCCCCTTCTCCTCAGCCTTTTTCAACGTAGAGACGGGATCGTGCAGGATCTTGTTCACGATGGCCTGACTCATGGCTTCGATCGCCTTCTTGTCCTTTTCCGACACAGGGGTCTCAAGGAGCGAAAGGGCCTTTTCCAACTCGCCGACCCGGATCTGTTCCGCCCTCTCCCGCAGCGAGACGATGGTCGGGACGAGATCCAGGCTGCTGATCCAAGCGAGGAACGCCCGCACCTCATCCTGAACGATCGATTCGGCCCGCTTGAGCTCCTTCTTCCGCTCTTCCAGGTTGGCCTGCAGCACGTTCTGGAGATCATCGATGTCGTAGAGATAGACGTTATCGATCGTGTTGACCTCAGGGTCGATGTTGCGGGGCACGGCGATGTCGATGATGAAGACAGGCTTGTGTTTTCTCGTCCGCATCGCCTCCCGGACCTGGTCGACCCG
This sequence comes from bacterium, assembly GCA_030609865.1. The sequence goes on from JAUWSZ010000217.1 coordinate 496, forward strand.
CAGGATGTAGTCGGGCGCGGCCGTCGAGCAGAGCAAAATGTCGATCTGCGACAGGCAGGCGTGGATCGAATCCAGCGGGATCGCTTTTCCCTGGAAGGAGGCGGCCAGCCGCTTCGCATTCTCCAGGCTCCGGCTGGCAACGAGGATGCGCGCGATCCCGTTGCTCACCAGGTGGCGCGCGGCGAGTTCCGCCATCTCCCCAGCGCCGGCGAGAAGGACCTGGCGATCGCTCAAGTTACCGAATATTTTCTTGGCCAGCTCGACGGCCACATAGCTCACCGAGACGGCGCGAGCCGCCAGCTCGGTCTCTGTCCGCACACGCTTCGAGACATGGAAGCACTTGTGGAAGAGCCGGTTCAAGATCGTACCCACCGCCTTCTGGTGTACGGCCTGCCTGTAGGCTTCCTTGACCTGTCCCGTGATCTGCGGTTCCCCGATGACCATCGAGTCCATTCCCGAGGTGACGCGAAACAGGTGGGCAATCGCCTTGTGATACCCGTACTGGTAGTGAAACCGGCCCCAGTCATCTTCTTCGAGGCCGAACCGATCTGTGAAGTGCTCACGGATGATCGGGTCGACCTGGTCGGCCCCCTGCTCCGTGACCAGATAGAGTTCGACGCGGTTGCAGGTCGACAGAACCAGCGCTTCCTGGACACCAGGTTGCCCTTTCAACCACTGCAGGGTCTCCTGCAGGGAGTCGCCCGTGAGAGCGAGCCTTTCCCTGACAGCGACCGGCGCAGTTTCGTGGTTCAACCCGATGCAGAGAATCTCCATGATTCTTCAAGTCCTTCGACGGCATTGAAGGCGGCTACTTCTGGAAATGCGAGAGCTGCAAGAAGGTGACGAGGATCACCAGGAACCCGATAACGTTCATCCAGGCGATCCGGCGGCCTCTCCAGCCGGCGATGAGCCTCCCGTGAAGCAGGCCTGCATAAAGGAACCAGATCAGCAAGCTCGCGGTCTGCCTCCCGTCCTGCCAGTCGATGGACCCCCCCTGAACCGATTTCAGCCAGATGGACCCGGTCAGGATCCCGATCGTCAGCAGGGGAAACCCGAAGCTGATGCAGCGGTAGCTCAGTCGATCCAGCACCTCGAGGGAAGGCAGCCGATAGTAAAGTGGGCCGATTTTCTTCTTCCTCAGGATCTTTTCCTGGAGGAGGTACATGGCCGCGAAGCAGGCCGACACCCCTAACAAGGCATCCCCCAGGAAGGCGAACCAGACATGGGCCGGCAGCCAATGGCTGTCGAGCAGCCCGTCCAACGGGAGGATCTCCTTCGATCGAAAGCTCGCCATCAGGAGCAGACCCAGGGCCAGGGGGGTCACGAAGGCCCCGAGAACAGGCAGGGTGTGGCGGATTTGGACGCCAAGGTACACCGCGACCAGCAGCCAGGAGAAAACGATCAGGGATTCAAAACGGTTCGTCACGGGCGTGTAGCCGGCTTCCATATACCGGGCAACGATGCTCGCCGCGTGGCACAGGAACCCGATGATCAGGACGACGCGAGAGGCCATCCACAGGGGTTTCTTGACCCAGACGAGGTACGCAAGGTATCCGATGGTTGCCACCGAATAGAATAGGAGCGTAAGGTAGAAAAGGTGGACGTTCATTCGAAGGCCCTGTTTCGTGTTTCGAAGAAAAGACCTGCGCCTCTTGTTGAAAAAGCCAGCAACTTCAGACGGTTCTCCTCTTTCATGGTAATGTATCCTCTCAACCGTTTTCTTGCAAGGCGGGCGGTCGGATTCTGCCCGGTCCGGGTCGTTGACTAAGGTATTAGCAGTTAGGTATTAGGTATTAGCCCACCCCACCCCACATTGTTCACTGGCATCTTCGTAGGGGAGCGGTTGGGAGCTAATACCTAAAACCTAATACCTAATACCTAACACGGCCAAAGGGTTCTGCGGAGCGTACGATGAGACACCTTGGCCTAGGATGCCTAACAACCGCCATCCTCCTGACCCTCTGCGGGTGCCAGGAGGAAGACCTGCTTGGTCGGAGGATTCTGGTGGTGGGGCTCGAGGCCAACCCGACCAACCTCGACCCCCGACTCTCCACGGACGCCGCCTCCTCACGGATCAACGAGCTCCTTTACAGCCGCCTGTTCCGCAAGAACGACGCGGGTGAACCGGTGGAAGACATCGTGGAGGAATGGGAGCAAACCGACCCGACCACCTACCGATTCCGCATCCGGGCGGGGATCCGGTTCCACGACGGCCGTCCGCTGGACGCGCACGATGTCCGCTACACCTTCCGGAGCATGATGGATCCGGCCCTGGGCTCGCCCCTGCGGAGTTCGTACCAGATGATCGAGTCGATAGAGTGCCCGGATCCCCATACGATTCTGTTCCGGCTCCGCGAGCCCTACGCCTCCCTGCTGATCAACCTGGACCTGGGCATTTTGGCGCGGCCGAAAGAGCAGGGCGCCGAGGGACAGAGCCCGACCGGGTACATCGGAAGCGGCCCGTTTCAGTTTATTTCCTGGACCCAGAATCATGAGATCCGGCTGAAGGCGAACCCGGGCTACTTCGGTGGCGCGCCCCGGACCAGGGAGATCGTGTTCAGGATCGTTCCGGATGACACGGTGCAAATCCTGGAGCTCCGTAAGGGGACGATTCACCTCCTCCAGAACGACATCGAGCCGGAAGTGCTGCGCAATCTCGAAAGGGATTCCAGGTTCACCGTCGAGAAGCGGCAGGGCACGAACTACTCCTACCTGGGGTTTAATCTCAAGGATCCCATCCTCGGTTCTCTCAAGGTGAGGCAGGCGATCGCCTACGCCATCGACCGAAAGGCGATCATCGAACATCTCCTTGGGGGGCTTGCGGTGCCGGCCACGGGGGTGCTCTCGCCGTTGAACTGGTCTTACGAGCCGGCCGTGGAGGCGTACGGGTACGATCCTGAGAAGGCGAAGCGCCTCCTGGACGAGGCCGGGCACGAGGACCCGGACGGCCCGGGGCCTGCGAAGAGGTTCACCCTGGCCTACAAGACGTCCCAGAACGAGTTGCGGCGCAGGATCGGGGAGGCGATCCAGGGCCTCCTGGGTGAAGTCGGGATCGACGTGAAGATGCGCTCGTATGAATGGGGCACGTTCTTTTCCGACATCCGGAAGGGAAACTTCCAGATCTACACCTTGACCTGGGTAGGCATCACGGATCCGGACATTTACTATTACCTCTTCCACTCGAAGAGCATCCCCCCGGACGGCGCGAATCGGGGGACCTACCTGAACCCTGAGATGGATCTGCTGATCGAACGTGGAAGGGTTTTACGGAATCGGGAGGAACGAAAGGAGGTCTACGGCCGGATTCAGAAGATCCTGGCGAGGGACCTCCCTTACGTGAGCCTGTGGAACGAGGTGAACGTGGTCGTGATGGAGCCGCGGGTTCGAGGGTTCGTCCTCCGCCCGGACGGAGACTTTCTCTCGCTCAAGGATGTTTGGATCGAATAGGGAACAACGGCAAAAAGGTTCGAGATGCGTTCCTACCTTGTCCGGAGACTCTTGCTCGCCCTGCCCGTCGTGTTGGGCGTGGCGACATTGGTCTTTCTCCTGATCCACCTGATCCCGGGGGATCCGGTGGAGATCATGCTGGGTGAATCCGCCCTCCCTGCGGATCGGGATGCCCTCCGAGAGGCCCTGGGCCTCGACCGGCCAATACTCGAGCAGTACGGGTCCTTCCTGTGGGGGCTCTGCAGAGGGGATCTGGGCGTCTCCCTTCAACAGCGAAGACCCGTGACCGCCCTGATACGGGAGCACTATCCGGCGACCCTCGAGCTGACCCTTGCGGCCATGCTCATTTCGCTCCTGATCGCGCTGCCCGCCGGCATCCTGAGCGGCATCCGGCAGTACTCCTTCTGGGATCACTCGACCATGTTCCTCGCCCTGCTGGGCGTGTCCATGCCGAATTTCTGGCTGGGGCCGCTGCTGATCTGGGTCTTCTCGATTCAGCTCGGATGGTTCCCCGTGTCCGGCAAGGGGGGGCTCGCGCATCTCCTGCTTCCCGCCCTCACGCTGGGTGCCTCGATGGCGGCGATCGTGGCCCGCATGACCCGTTCGTCTGTACTGGAGGTCCTCCGGGAAGACTACGTGATGACCGCACGGGCAAAGGGGCTGTCCGAGGCAAGAATCATCCTAAAGCATGTCCTCCGAAACGCGATGCTGCCGGTTCTCACTGTCGTGGGCCTGCAGTTCGGCGCCCTGTTGGCCGGCTCGATCATCACCGAGACGATCTTCTCCTGGCCGGGGCTCGGAACGCTCATGGTCAAGGCGATCCAGACCCGTGACTATCCGGTCGTGCAGGGGTGCGTCCTGGTCATCGCCCTGAGCTATGTGCTGGTCAATCTTTTCACCGACCTCCTGTATGGAGTCATCGATCCTAGGATCCGGTATGAAGGGACTCGTGAGTAACATCTCTGCGCCTCTCCTGGTGGGCGCCCTGATCCTGAGCGTGCTGGTGGGGCTCGCCCTGTTCGCCCCCTGGCTGGCCCCGGAGGACCCTTCGGAGATTCGCCTGGAAGCGAAGCTCATGGGGCCGAGCCGAGCCCACCTGTTCGGGATGGATGCCCTGGGCCGGGACGTGCTGAGCCGTATCATCTATGGGGCAAGGGTGTCGGTCCTTGTAGGTTTCACAACCGTGGGGATCTGTTTCGTCTTCGGAACGCTCATGGGCTTCCTTGCGGGCTACTATGGAGGGGTCCTGGATGAAGCCATCATGCGGGGGGTGGACATCCTGCTCGCCTTTCCCGGGATCCTGCTGGCCATCACGCTTACGTCCATCCTGGGCCCGAGCCTGCGCAACGTGATCCTCGCCCTCTGCGTGATGGGCTGGGTCGGCTATGCCCGGATCGTGCGGGCTCAGGTGCTGGCTCTCCGCGAGGCGGAGTTCGTGCTCGCCGCCCGCGCCCTCGGCGTCCGCGACACCCGACTCCTGCTTCGACACATATTTCCGAACATGCTCGCGCCTCTCATCGTGGAGGGGACCTTTGGCATAGCCGGTGCGATCCTTGCCGAGGCGGGTCTGAGCTACCTCGGCCTGGGCACGCAGCC
>JAUWSZ010000602.1 GCA_030609865.1 bacterium
ATTTCTCCGGCCAGGTCCGTGTGCTGCTCCATCGCCTGATACAGGCGTATCAACTGCAAACGAAGCATATCGTATCGTTTCGGTGTCATCATCCGCCGCGCTCTGCTCTCCATCGATCCCCCCGCATGACGATGCGGGAGGTTTCCTCGGGCCTCGGAGGCTGCTTGTAGGCCTCGATTGTGTATTCCGGATCGTGGGGCAGCCGCACGCCAAACCCGTCGTCCGTCATGAACGCCTCAGGAAGGATCGTGCTGATTTCTCGGGATCGAGCCGCCAGGAAGAGGTCATCCAGCGAGTCGAATTCGTTCAGTTCCTCCAGGGTCTTCAGCGTTGGGGGCATGAGGAGGATCTGCCCTTCCTTTTGCTGCTCCATGGCCATGGAGGGCGTGAGCCACTGTGACTTCGTCATCTCGATCGTGTCATGAAAAGGGATCTGTTCCGGAGGCTGTCTGGCCAGGAAAAAGCGCGTGGAGAACCTCTTCGACTCGATCTCCGGCGTGATCCAGTGGGAGTAAGGCGTGAGGAGATCGGGGGCGAAGATAAGGCGTTCCTGCTCAGCCAACTCCCTGAGGGAAAGCCTGTGGTCATAGATCTGGAGGCGATACCCGGCGAATCTTCCCGCCGTCTCCCCTTCTGCGAGATCGATGATCTGTCCGGATGTATCATAGGCAAGGAGGATCCCGGACTCCTCGAAGGTTTCACGAAGGGCAGCAAAGAAGAGCCCGAGGGCCTTCTCTTCAGGCAGGTCGGGTGCCTGCAGGCAACGCTTGGCTTCGGCGCCCGTGAAACCCCGCGTATGGGGGATGAGATCGAGGTCGCAGTCCGGCTCATCCAGCCTTCCCCCAGGGAACACGAAGGCGCCACCCATGAAATCCTGATCCCGGTGCCGGCGCATCAGAAAGACCTTGAACTGTCCCTGGCTCGATTCTCTTGTAAGGATGACCGTTGCCGAGTCGAGCGGTTTTCTCATCGAAGCCGTTGCCTCCCTTCTTCCGCGCGAGCCGGAATCCCGGCTCGCGACCATTCTACTCCGAGGAACGGGAGCACCTCAAGCGGGAGACGCCCCGACAGTGTCTACTCTTTATTTTTATTTAATGAAATTAACTAGTTACAGTTTTCTCAGAGGCAGGCTGTTGACATCGAGAAAAAGAGATTTAAACTAATAGATTAGAGTCGAACCAAGATACCTTCCGGTAAGAAGATGAACATTCAAGAATGTTTCAATACCGTGGAAAGGTCCCGTGTTACGGAGACCTTCACCTGCGCGGAGCGGCTGACCGGGAAGTTCTTCGACATCGCACCCGAGGAGTGGCGTGCCCGTCGGTATGACGTGAGAACCCTCGTGCAGCTCGAAAATCACGAGGTTCACGAAACAGCCTTCGCGCATCTCTGTAAGTACTCTGCCCCGCAGGAGCATGACAGAGACCCTGAGAGGGGCCTTCACTTTTACAGAGTATGCCTGCAGGACAATCGCATTCTGGATGCCATCGAGAGGGGCAGTTCCTTCATCAAGCTGATTCCTCTCATGCTGTACATAGCAACGCACGAACTCGTCCATATCCTCCGCTTTGAGAGGGGCGAGAGCGATTTTGATGTGCCTGTTGAGGAGAGAAAGAAGGAAGAGGGAAGAGTGGACGCCATCACGAGAAGCATCCTGAGTCCGAGGGCGGGCCGCGAGCTGAATCTGGTTCTCGATTGCTTTAGCAACAGCTATCGCATCGGGGGCGTATCGAATTAGGATCCGTGCATCCTGGAGGTTCACCATGCCGATTTACGAATACAGGTGCGAGAAATGTAGTGAGGAGTTCGAATTGTTCAGGAGCATCACAGACAATGGCAACAACCCGTGCTGCAAGTTCTGCGATGGTCCTGTGAAGAAGTTGATCTCCCGCTCGAGTTTTCATCTGAAGGGTACGGGCTGGTACGTGACCGACTACGCCGGCAAGAAGCCGGGTGACCAAGAGGAAAAGAAGGAGGCGTCAGCCGAGTCTTCTTCCGGGACGACCAGCAAGAAAGAGGATTCCAGTCCGAAGGCAACGAGCGAGACCTCGTCTGATTAAGGGCCCGCGAATCTGAGCGCGAAACGCCGCCCGCAAAGTGAGATAGATGGCCTCCCCCACTATGAAACTATTCTTTTGCGAGCCCTAGGCCTGGAAGTTGGCCCCTCCTGATGGGCCCGCCTCCCGCTTTCTGCCTCCGAAAGCGGGTCTGTAGAGCCCCCCCATAGCAGCATTCGCCGGACCAGCGCCATCGTGTAGCCACGGCCGGAAAATCGAACCCAAAGAGGGTGATTTTGTACGGATTGGGCGAGAAAATCCGATTTTCTTCTTTACAATGCCAAAAACAAGATATAGTATAGCAATCGATTCTACTACCATATATGGGTAGAAGCCGGGTTTGGTTTTGTAGGTCATGAGCACAAAGGAAGGAGAGGAGAGCCAAAATGGCTAGTAAAATGAAGATCCTCAAGTCCAAGGAAGTTGCCCACATTCTCGACTGCAGCCCGGATGATGCAATCATGCTGGCCAGGAAGGGCAAGCTACGGGCAAGGAAGGAGGGGAAATACTGGCTCTACCACTATGCGGATGTGATGAGGTACCGGAAAAGGACGGCGACTGCCTAAATGAGAGCCGGAAGGCCCTTTCTGTGCCATTATTGACAGCCCAGTGGTAGTTTCCCCCCCAAAAGACCCTCTGCAGAGCGGAACAAAAAAACTCCGTTCTTGTATCGATTTGTCCCCGGACCTGACGACCCTCACTCGGCGGAGGCGTTGACTTCCCGGATCACTCTCAATTTCGCGTCGATGAGTTCTTCGTGGCTGAGACGGAGCAGCCCGGAGAGCTTGTGAACCAGGTATCTCTCGTGCTTGTCCAGGGTCCCGTCCGCGTATACGATCTTCCATAGCATCTGAATGATGCTGATCTTTTCCTCGTTGGAATAGCGCTGATTGATCCGTTTCGTGAATTGCCACAGGTCGATGCTTTGCTCCAACTCCTGATCTGTGGCCTGAATGAGCTCGAGGGCATCCCCATCGGAGAGATGGTA
>JAUWSZ010000516.1 GCA_030609865.1 bacterium
AATGAAGAGAGAGTGGGGGAGGGCTATCTCATCGGATTTGTTGTATTTTGGTTCACCTTGATGTATCGTGTTTTGATGCCAAGACACATTCACACGGTGGAAGTCGCTGGTTCAAATCCAGTATCGCCCACCAAGCGAGTCCAGAGGGGGGTCAAGGCTATGCACCTTGACCCCCCTCATTTATTACCATTTTATTTCAATGTGTTGCATGATTTTCCTCAAATATTACTTGATACTTCTATCCGGACACCAGTTCTTGATAGCGATCTGTTTACTGGGTCATGAACATCGTCCATGCAGACGAGGCTCGCTATGGTGTAGACGTCTGCTTGCTGATTCTTGCCGGCGTTGAGCAACGTCACAGAGTGAGGCAGGAGGGTACGCTTTATGGGTCATACGATTGATATAGATACGGGCGGCACCTTCACGGATGGCTTCTTCGTGTTCGGAGAGAGGGTTGCATCCGTCAAGGTACCGACCACGGCGCATGACCTGACCGTCTGTTTCCTGAATTGCATCGAGGCAGGCGCCGACCGGTTGGGGATCCCGGTGGAGGATCTGCTTTACGAAACAGAGGTCATTCGGTTCTCCAACACGATCGGGACGAACACGATCATCCAGAGGGACGGCAGTCGCCTGGGACTCCTCGTCACCGCAGGCTGTGAGAGACTTGCACCCACGCGGAGTGGGGACGAAAAGGCACCGCTGGTCTCTTCGGAAATGGTTCTCGGGGTCGAAGAGGAAGTCACTCGATCCGGGGAGGTGGTCAAGCGACCGGGCGTAAAGACCATACTTTCCTCGGCCCAGACCCTGATCGACCGCGGCGCTCGCTGCCTTGTCGTGGCCTTTACCCATTCCGAGTTCAACCCGGAAAACGAGCGGTTCGTACGGGAGACGGTCAAGCAGGAATACCCGCGGGACTATCTCGGGTCTGTCCCCCTGTTCTTGTCTGCAGACATCTCCCGACGCTCCGGGCGGGCCGAGCGAATCAACGCGGCCGTACTCAACGCTTACATCCACGGGAAACTGGCCAGACTGCTGTACAAGGCGGGTGAGGACCTCCGTCAGAGGCTTTACCGCAAGAGCCTTTTCATCGTTCACAACAACGGCGCCGTGGCCCGGGTGGCCAAGACGCGGGCCATCCATACCTACAACTCGGGGCCGGCCGCCGGCCTGCTGGGAGCACGAACGGCGGGACAGCTCTACGGGGATGGTGCCCTGATCTCGGCGGACATGGGCGGGACATCCTTTGACCTCGGCTATGTACGTAACGGCCAGGCGAGCTATTTCCTCAGGCCGGACATCGAAGGGTTCGTGGTGAACGTACCGATGATGGGGATCCGCGCCGTCGGAGCCGGCGGCGGGTCGATCGCCTCGATGGTGGACGGACGACTCCAAGTCGGCCCCGACTCCGCCGGGGCCTTGCCCGGCCCGGTTTGTTTCGACCTGGGGGGGGCGGATCCCACGGTAACCGACGCAGACCTCATCCTTGGGATCTTGGACCCTGCATACTTCCTCGGTGGAACCATGCAACTCGATCTCGACAAGGCTCGTAAAATTCTCGAGGAGAAGGTGGCCGACCCGCTTGGGCTTTCCGTGGAGGCTGCAGCACTGGAGATCAAATCCCGGATCGACGCGGCGATGGGGACAGAGATCAAAAGGCTTCGAGACCGTATGGGAGGAGAACGAGATCCGCTTCTTGTCGTATACGGGGGGGCCGGACCGGCCCATTGCTGCCACATGGCAAAGGCCGCCGGCCTGAAGAAGATTGTTGTCACACCTTTTTCCGCCGTCTTCTCCGCCTTCTCGGCTTCCGGCATGGACGTTGGCCATCGCTACGATTCCCGCGTGGATCTTCCCCTGGCGGAAACGACCGACTTCCGCGTGCTCGAGCATGCCGTCGAAGGGATGGAGAAGCAGGCGAATCGCGACATGCGCGGAGAGGGTTTTTCGCCCGATCAAGTGGAGTTGGGCCTGGAGTTATTCGTTCGGCAAGGGGAGGATGGGCCGGAAGTCAGATTCGGCGCAATAGCAGACTTCTTCCGACGACCCGAGGAGATCAAAGAAGTGATCTCCAGGGCCCGTGAATCGCTCGATGGGGCCGGCAAGCCGGTCGGGAGCCTGACGATAACGATGGTGTGCTTGATCGCGCGGGCCGACGTAGCGCACTACGAGATGTCGGAAGTCCCACCGGCCTTGGTGGGGGTGGAGAAGGCGGAGAAAGGCAGCCGCAGTCTCGTCCTGAACGAAGAAGAAGGGGCGCATCCGGCGCCTGTGTACGATCGATCTCTTCTTACGAACGGTCACAACCTTGTCGGCCCTGCATTGATCGAATCTGAGCAGACCACGCTCTTGATCCCTCCCGGGTGGCGGATGCGTGTAGATCGTTACAACAACGCGGTCATAGAGGAGGGTTCAGGGGGATGAAGGTCAGGATAACGGAGTACCTGGAGATCGACCTGGATCATGAGAACTGGATCTGTCAGCGATGTGAACACGCACTGATCAGCGCCCGTGAGAACTACAAGAAGGGCTGCCTCGTGGCGGAGAGGCCTCTGGAGGAAGTCCACCCTCCCATGGTCGAAGGGCAGGCCTACAGCTTTTCCCCTGATCCCGACTATTGCCGAATCCTGGAATTCTACTGCCCCCGTTGCGGAGTCATGATCGAGAACGAGTATCTGCCCCCAGGCCATCCGATCACCCACGACGTTCAGCTGGACGTGGACGAACTCAAGAAGAGGCATGGAAAGGGATGAGGTGACGGGCCGCGAACTGTTTGGTGACTTCCTGAGGGGAAAACCGCTGACGCGGCCGGCCTTTGTGCCGATGATCCGTGGATTGCTGTCCAGGGTCGAGGGGTTGCCGATGGAGGCATTGACCTCGGACCCTACCCTGTGGGCCAACAGCCTGATGAAGACAACCCAGCTGTTCGGTTTTGACGGTGTGGTCGTGGGACTCGATTTCACTCTCATGGCAGAGGCCTCCGGCTGCCCCGTCACCTGGGAAGAGGACAGACCGATTGTCATGCCCCTCCAGGGGGATCTAAACGAGGCCCCGGAGCGGTCCGGTCGTATCCAACATGCCCTGGAGGCGGCCAGGAGGTTGTTCGAGACGTGCCGTTCCGAAGTTGCGTGCGTGGCCGCTCTCACCGGCCCGGTCACCCTGGCGAGCCAGCTCTTTGGGCCGGAGGAGGGGCCGGAGCGCACCCGGGAGGTGAAGCCTCTGCTCGTTCGAGTCGCAGAGGCCTTCTGCGCCACCCGCCCGGATATGTTGCTCTTCCTCGAGGACAGCCCCGCCTGGACCGGCCCGACCACAGCGCATCGCCGCATCTACAACACACTCAAGAACATCGCTTCCTACTACGACGTGTACTCGGGCCTCTACCTGCAAGGTGTAGGTTCGCAGAACCTGAGCGGATTTTCAGGACTCAACATGGACGTCTACGTCCTGGGTCCTGCCGTGA
>JAUWSZ010000687.1 GCA_030609865.1 bacterium
GCCCGCGCCTGGTGATGGCCGTGAGCACGGGGCTGCTCGGTGCGGGCTACATGCTCGGGGCCTATGTTCAGTCCGCGCTTCAACTCTACCTCTTTGTCGGCGTCCTGGGCGGACTGAGCTACCCGGGTCTGCTGCCCATTCCGGTGGCCGTGGTCAGCCGGTGGTTCGACGGAAACCGGGGGTTCGCCCTGGGGATCACCCTGGCCGGGGTGGGGGTAGGGACCCTGGCCATGCCTCCCCTGATCGCCGTTCTCGTCTCGAGCTACGGGTGGCGGGCCGCCTTCTTCGTCCTGGGCCTGCTCATCTGTCTCACCTGCATCGCGCCGTGCGTGCTCTTCATGCGTGATCCCGAGGGGAAGGGGAGTGCCTTTTCCGGTGAAGGGGATTCGGGCGAAGTCGACGCAGCACTACCGGGCAAGACGGGCCCGGAGTTATCGCTTCAAGAGGCTGTTGGAACGAGGGCGTTCTGGCTCCTGTTCTTCCTGTACGGCACCTGCATCATCGTGCTCGGCATGATCATGATACACATCGTGCCCCACCTCACGGACATAGGCATGTCGGCCAGGGCCGCCGCAAATGTCCTTGGCGCCATAGGGCTCGGCAGCATTCTGGGGCGCATCCTGGTGGGTGTGCTTGCCGACAGATACGGCATGAAGCTCGTTCTGGTGGCGTGCCTGATCATCAAGGGAATCGTGCTGCTCTGCCTTCCGAGAGCCGGTGGCTTCCTGCTTTTGTATGCCCTCGGCTTCTTCTACGGAGTCTCCTACGGGGGCTTCATGATCGTCATTCCCGCCTTGACCTCGTATCTGTTCGGCCTGGCGGCCATGGGGGCGATCTTCGCGACGATCTCGATTGCAGAGGGAATCGGGTTCGGCCTTGGGTCCTTCCTGGCCGGGTACATCTGGGACGTGACCGGCAGTTACCAGATGATGTTCCTCATAGGGATCGCGCTCATCCTCGTCTCCATCCTCCTGGCCCTGCTTCTCCGGGCCCCCGGCGGGGCACCCGGGAACCCGTCAAGAAAAACAGTCAGATAGCCGATGTACAGCGTATCGAGAGCGGTTCCCAGTGGCCACGATTCTGCGGAGAAGTGTGCGTGCTTCGGGAGATAACCAGGAAGATTACGAACATACTCATGGCCATGAGACCAGGGTACCTGTTCTGTCTCATCGTCCTTGCCGCGGTCGTTCTCTCCGAGCTGATCTGCACTGCCTTGGCCCTTCTGTTAACGGGTCGCCTGGACCCGCACCTCCTGTGGGCCGGCTTCATCACTCCCTTCATCGATGCGTCCATCGTCGGTTATTTCGTGGTCTACCTCGTCAGTGAGTTACGAAAGGCCCGTCAAGACCTCGAAGGCAGGGTTGAAGAGCGCAATCTGGAGTTGTTGGTCAAGAACAGGGAACTCGAGAAAGAGATCGACGAGCGCAAGCAGGTAGAGAAAGAGGTAAGAAGAATCAACGACCAGCTCGACAGGCGGGTGAGGGAGAGGACGGAAGACCTGAAGAAAGCCTATGAAGGTTTGAAAAAGGCAGATCAGTTGAAGGACGCTTTTCTTTCCTCCGTGTCTCACGAGCTGCGAACGCCGCTGACCTCCATCCGGTCCTTTGCTGAAATCCTCCTCCAGTACGATGAAGAACCCCGGGAGACCCGGAAGGAATTCATAGAGATCATTCGGGTTGAAAGTGAGCGGCTGGCCAGGCTCATCAACGACTTCCTCGACCTTTCCAAAATTCAGGCGGGCAAGATGGTGTACAACGATGACCTGGTGTCGGTCGAGGCGATCATCAAGGATGTGACGAAGTCCCAGCATCAGCTTCTCCGGAAGAAGTCCCTGCGGTTAAACCTGGATATCTCTTTGGATCTCCCCCATGCTCTTGCAGACCGTGACAGGATCCAGCAGGTGATCACGAATCTGCTGGCCAATGCTGTCAAGTTTTCCCTTGAGGGGGGTGAGATCCGCGTGACCGCGGAGGTGCTGGAGGGGAAGCGTTCCGGGGACGCCCTGGACTGGATCAAGGTGAGCATATCCGATCAGGGGGTCGGGATCGAAGAGGATCACTTCGAGATGATCTTTGACAAGTTCAGTCAGGTGTCTGAAGACACGCTGGAAGACAAGCCCTGCGGCACGGGGCTCGGGCTGCCGATCTGTAAGGAGATCGTCTCCCACTACGGTGGGCACATCTGGGTGACGAGCCGCAAGGGAAGGGGCAGCACCTTCTCTTTTACCCTTCCGACAGCGGCCTTCCGTGCCGAGGCCCCACAGGAGACCGCCCCGGCGGCCAAGGCGGCCGTCTCTTGACAAGCGACACCTGTTTTCGCTACTTTTATCTGTTTTGGACAATGTGTCGTTGAACGAGATCGATTCCGTCCGCGAATCGAATGTGTATCTGAGAGGAGAAGGTAAGAGATGACCGACCAACCTGGAGTGGCATCGGATAGCGATTTGGAGATCAATGAGATGCTGTATCGCATATCGAGGAGGATCTGCAGGGCCCTGTTGCCTCTTTTTACTGTTCACGAGATCGTGGGCGCGGAAAACATCCCCAAGGATGAGCCGGCCATCCTGGCCTCGAAGCACTCTCACTGGTTTGATCTGGTTGCCACAGGGTGTTTCATCGACCGGATGATGTACACCTTTTCCAAGCCGGCCTTTTTCGACA
>JAUWSZ010000131.1 GCA_030609865.1 bacterium
GTAGGCAAACAGGCTCAGGGGCCGGGTGTTGGTAATCCTGGGATCGAGCTGCCTGACCGACCCGGCAGCGGCGTTGCGCGGATTGGCGAACAGGGGCTGGCCCGCCTTTTCCCTTTCCCGGTTGAGCCTCGCGAAGTCCTCCTTGGTCATGATCACCTCGCCACGGACCTCGAGCCGTTCGGGAATCGACCCTTCGAGAAGCCTCAAGGGGATCGAGTTCACGGTTCGGAGATTCAAGGTCACATCCTCTCCGACGACCCCGTCGCCCCGGGTGCAGCCCAGCTGGAAGATGCCTTCTCTGTAGATCAGCTCCACGGCAAGGCCATCGAATTTCGGCTCGGCCGTGTACTGGATCTCCCCATCGCTCAGCCCCGACAGATCCCTCACCCTCCGGTGGAAGTCCAGGAACTCCTCCTCTGAGGTGGCCTTGTTCAGGCTCACCATCGGGAGGCTGTGCCGCACCGTTTCGAATTCTTCGAGAGGCGCTGCCCCTACCCTCTGCGTGGGGGATTCGGGGGTGACGAGTTCCGGATGGGCCTCTTCCAGCGCCACCAGCTCGTCGAAGAGGCGGTCGTATTCAGCATCCGAGACTTCCGGGCTGTCCTGAATGTAGTAGGCGTGGTTGTGACGGTTGATCTCATCCCTCAACCGCCGGATTTTTTCGAGAGTCTTCTCGTCAGGTCCTGACATATTTCAACTCCTCGGTTCGCCGAGGTCTTTCCTCAGCCCGATCATGACCCTGTCCGTGGCTCCCTTCTTCTCTTGGATGTACTCCCGGCAGATCTGCCCCACCGCCTGCCGCGCTCGCTCATCGTCGGCAAAACGCCGGATGCCTTCCACCAACTCTTTCTGATCCTTCACGGCAAAAACGCCCCTTCGCTCCACCAAATCGACCGCTTCCTGGAAGTTGTGGTAGTTCGGTCCGAAGAAGATCGGCATGCCGAAGGCGGCAGGCTCCATGATGCTGTGGATCCCTGCGCCGAAGCCGTCTCCGATATAGGTGAGATCCGCCAACCGGTAGAGATAGGTGAGAATTCCGATCGTATCCACCACCAGTATCTGTCTCTTCTCCAGGTCCTGGTCCTCTCCCTGGGTGTAAAGAGCCACCTCGCCCTCGAAGAGGTCCGTAATCCTCCGGATGTTGGCCTCATCCACATGGTGCGGCACGATCACGAACTTGAGATCCGGGAAGACAGGAATGATCTCCTTCAAGAGCTGGTCATCGAAGGGCCAGGTGCTTCCAGCCATCAGGCACGTTCGGCCTGCGAGAAACCGCTCCACCAGAGGGAATTCCCTTTTCTCCTGAGCGGCATCCCACACCCGGTCGAATCGAGTGTCACCGCTCAGGTCCTTGTTCCTGACTCCGATGGACTCCAAGAGCACCAGGCTCTCCTGGTTCTGGACGAAGAAGTGGGAGATCCGCCTGAGGGCCTTCCGGCTCCACCCGCCGTAGGGCCTGAAGAAGATCTGGTTTTTCCGGAAGATCGAAGAAACCATGACCAGGGGGATGTCCCGCCGGAACATGGCTCGCAGGAAGTTGTACCAGTACTCGTACCGGATGAAGACGGCGAGCTTCGGCTGCACCACATCCAGGAACTTCCTTGCGTTTCCCGGCGTGTCGAGAGGCAGGTAGTGAACATAGTCGACCTTGTCGAAGTCCTTGCGGACTTCGTAGCCGGAGGGAGAGAAAAAGGTCAGAAGAATCGGATGGTCCGGATATTCCTCCCGAACCCTTTCGATAATCGGCCGCCCCTGCTCGAACTCCCCGAGGGAGGCGGCATGAAACCATACCAGATTCTCCTTCTCCCGGATGTCCTCCCTCAGCCTGCGGTGCCAATCCCTCCGACCCTCCACCCACAGCCTGGCCGCCCGTCTGAACCGGGCGGCAACCCAGGCGAGGAGGCCGAAGACCCGGATGGCGAGTGTGTAGAGAAGGCTCACTTTTTCGCTGTCCCGCCTGTTGTCGAAAGCTCGCTCTTGTCGAGCAGCCTTTGAATACGCTCGAGGTCTTCGGGCGTGTCAACGGGAACGCTCTCGTGGGTCGTGATCTCGACCCTGATCTTGTATCCGTGTTCCAACCATCGGTTCTGCTCGAGCCGCTCCGTGGCTTCCAGCGGGGATACGGGCAACTCCGTAATCTTCCTCAAGACATCCATCTTATAAGCGTACACGCCCACATGCTTGTAGAAGGTGTGATGCTCGTGCCAATCCGCCTCCTCGACCTCCATCACATAGGGAACGGGCGACCGGCTGAAATAGAGCGCGTCCC
The DNA here is from genome assembly GCA_030609865.1 of bacterium. Next base: position 2,270 of record JAUWSZ010000131.1, read on the forward strand.
CGCCCTTGTCGAAGACCACCTTGGCCTCGCTCGGGTTGAAGATTTCCTCGGGTTGGACCACCGGGTTTGCCAGGGTTGCGATGTCCGCCGTTCCATCATCGAAACAGGACTTGAGCTTCTCGAACATCTCCGGGTGCAGAAAGGGCTCGTCCCCCTGGATGTTGATGACCACATCGAACGACCGGTTCGTGGTCGCGGAGATCTTCTCAGCAGCCTCCCTGCAGCGGTCCGTACCACTCGGGCAGGCCTCGGAGGTCATCACGACCCTCCCGCCGAAGGCTTTTACCGCCTCCTCGATCCGCGCATCGTCCGTGGCAACCCAGACCTCTTCCAACGCCTCGGTTGCCCGCTCGTAGACCCTCTGGATCATCGGCTTGCCGGCAATATCCACGAGCGGCTTCCCGGGAAACCGGGTGGAGGCGTACCGGGCGGGGATGACGCCAAGGAATTTCATCTTTCTCGCTCGCGATCCTTTCCGGTTACATCCTGAGAAACAGTTCGCGGATCCATTCCGGACTGACCTTGTCCCGCCACGCCTTGCCGAAGGCATGATCCCACATGTGCTCCAGCTTGAAGGCCGTGTCCACCATCAGGTCCAGCTGCTCGTCCGAGAGGCTGGCCGTCAAGCCTTCCGGCAGCTCGGTCCCCTGTTTCTCGAGCATGGCGTGGAACTCCCGCACCCCGTCGGCATAGACGTCTTCGAGACGATTGAAGGCAATACAATTCGCGAGGCCGTGTCGGGTATGGAGCACGAACGAGAGGCCGTACGAAAGGGCATGGCAGACCCCAACCTGGGAGTAGGTCACACTCATGCCCCCGAGATAGGACGCAATCATCAGTTTCTCGTCCGCCTCGGGCGAGGCACCCTCCTCCTCGAGGAAGACCTCGCGGCAGAGGGCGAGGGACTTCTCGGCAAAGGCATCGCTGTATGCGTTTCGCCAGGTGCCGGTCAGGCACTCCACCGCATGGATGTAGCAGTCCATGCCCGTGTGGAACCGCTGCTCTCTCGGGGCCCCCCCGATCAGTTCCGGGTCCAGGACCACCTGATCGGGCATGGTGTAATCGCATTTGATTCCAAGCTTCTTCTCCGGCCCGGACAAGACCGTGGTCATCGAAACCTCGGCCCCGGTCCCGGACAGGGTGGGAACGCAGACCTTGAAGACACCCGGATTCTTGATCAGATCGAGGCCCTGGTAGTCTGCCGACGAACCGGGATTGGTCAGCATCAGTGCGATCGCCTTGGCGTAGTCCATGACGCTTCCTCCCCCGATCCCAATCACGGCATCGGGGAGCGAGTCTGCATACGCCAGGATCTCATCCCGGTAATGATCCACCATCCGGGTCGTCGGTTCTTCCTCGACGCTTACCCAGATCAGCTTGTCGCTTCCCCGCAGAGGGATTCTCTCCCGGAGGGGCCTCGCCTGGAAGACCTGATCCACCAGGAAAACCACATAAGAATCCAGGCCCTTCCTCCTGGGCGCCAGGATCTCGTCCAGCCGGTCGAAGGCTCCCCTGCCGAAGGCAAAGTAGGCGACGTTCTTGAAATTTCTGAAGGTGTAGATCATCCGCCCAGAACCTCTTGTAGCACCCCTTGGGTCTTCTCCTTTATTGTGTCGAGTTCTTCCTGGGTCCAGCTCAGGCGAATTTCGATCATCTGCATGCGACTCATGATGTCGTCAGTTCGCGGCAGATGGATATCGGCGTAGTCCGGAACGTCGTCCAGCAGAGTGATCGGAAGCTTGTATGCGGACTTCAAACCCTTCAAATGCTCCCAGTTCCTTATGTAGTGGAAGTTGTTGTTGTACCAGTATGCGGTTCCTACTCCGGCCTTGCCCATTTCCTCGTGCACTCGGACCGCTGTTCGAGCGTCCGGCAGGAGGAAGCCGAGCGTGGTTGCGGAATCACCGGCCGGGTCCGGCACGTCACGGAACGTGATCTGCGGAAAGGCGGAAAGGGTTTCTTTCAACTGTGCCTGGAACTTCCGCTGCCTTGCCAGGATGGAATCCAGCTTCCGGAACTGGGCGAGGCCGATGGCCGCATGCAATTCACTGATCCGGAAATTGAATCCCAGGATCGGGTGCTGTTCCGCCCCTCGATTGTCCCCGATGTGGTCGTGCCCGTGATCCCCGAACATGTGGGCCGTCTCGTAGACGTCCCGATCGTTCGTGATCACGGCGCCCCCCTCTCCCGCGGTGATGCCCTTGAAAAAATCGAAAGAGAAGCACCCCACCTTCCCGAAGGTCCCCACGTGTTTCCCCCGGTACGTGGCCCCCAGGGCCGGGGCGGCATCCTCGACGAGGATCAGGTTGTGCTTCTCGCACACCCGGACGATTTCTTCCATCTTGGCCATCGACCCGAAGAGGTGCACGAGGAGGACCGCCTTGGTTCGCGGCGTGACGGCAGCCTCGATCCCCTCCGGTGACAGACAGAGGGTCTCATCGATCTCAGCAAAGACAGGAACCGCGCCCACCGTGAAGACCGTCTCGATCGGCGCGATGAACGAGAAGGGCGGGACGATGACCTCGTCACCGGCCCCGATACCGACCGAGGCGAGGGAGAGGATGTCGGCAGCCGTTCCGTTCGAACACATGTGGCAGTAATCCACCCCATGGTACTTGGAGAATTCCTCCTCAAAGGTCCTTGCCTTCCAGATCCCCTTTCGAGGCCCGTCGAAATTGTAGCGAAACAGGATGCCCGTCTCGAGCACATCCATGACCTCTTTTCGCTCTTCATCACCGAACAGTTCCATTCCCGGCATTTTTTCTCTCCGCTCAAAGGGTATCGAAAAACACCTAATCGTCGTTATTCCCTGTTTGAGTCTATCTCGTCCTCGTCCTCGATCATATACCACGCGCTTTCTTCACGCATATGGGCTGACGGAGCCCCAGGCAACGAACTGCAACTCGAGTTGATGCCGCACGACAATTCCGTCTCTTGGGTTCGAGGACGACGACGAGGACGAGCGATGGTGGAGCAAATACCATGCCTACATTGCATAACTCAAACTGCCAAAATCACGGACACACCTTTTGAGCCGCCCTAAGTGGTCACCTCTATGACATCCTGGATGTCCAGCATCCCGATCTGCTTCTTGCCCTCCACCACACAGATCGTATCCACCTGGGTTTCCTTCAGGAGCTTGGAGGCATCGTAGAGCAACGTATCCCCGGAGATGTGTATCGGCACCTTGAGGTTCAGCTCGGAAAGGGCCTTGTGCAGAGACGTCTCGCCCTCTCGCTCCAGCAACCGACGGAGGTCTCCGTCCGTGAAGACGCCGCAAATCTCGTCGTTGTCATCCACGATCGTTACCGCGCCGAAGCCTCCCTGGGTCATGACCACCAGGGCATCCACGACCGGCTTGCCCTTAGGAATCGTCGGGTTGAAATCGCTGATCACGTCCTTCACACGAAGGGTCATCAGGCGGGTATGCTCGAAGAACTGTTGTGTCCCAACGGTGGTGAACGTGTTCTCGGTGAGTCCCTTCATGACCTTCCAGGGAACCGTGACCGCATGAACCCCCAGGTTGATCGCGTTTCGAACATGCTCAGGGTGCCGGACCGAGGAAAACATCACCTTGCAGCCGTATCCATAGTAATCCACCGCATGCACACACTGCTCGATCAGGCCCAGTGCATCATGCCCCTCGTCCTGCAAGCGCCCCACCAGGGGGCAGACGTATGCCGCACCGGCGGCCATTGCCATGTATGCCTGCTGGAGCGTGTAGACGAGATGCACATTGACCTGGATGCCCTCATCTGCAAGCCTCTTGCAGACCTTGACGCCTTCCAGAGAAACCGGGAGCTTGAAAACCGTCGTCTCCTTGTTCAACCCGAGGCCGAGAAGGCGTCGGGCTTCCTGGTGGATTTCGTCCGCCGTTTCCCCCAACGCCTCGATCTGAATTTGGGGGACCATCTTCGAGAGCCTTACGATCGTCCCGTCCACATCCGTGATGCCATCCCGGTGCATGAAGGTCGGTGTGGTGGTCAGTCCGGTCAAAAAGCCCAGCTCGAAGGCCTCTTTGATCTCCTCTTCAACGACTGAGTCGAGAAACAGTTCCATGATCTCGTTCTGTCCGTCACGGGTTTAGAGTCGCCCCAGAGGTTGATTCACGCTCTGCACTTCACTTCGAGGTTGTGGATCTCGATCAAGGGCTTTAGGAAATCCTCCAGATCATTCGTGGAAAGCTGGCTCGAGCCGTCACACAGGGCCTTTTCAGGCTCCGGGTGGACTTCGATGAAAACGCCATCCACCCCGGCTGCCACACCGGCCCTCGAGAGGACCGGCAGGAACTCTCGCGACCCTCCCTTCGGATCAGCGCTCGGGATTCCGTATCGTCTCACCGAGTGGGTGATATCGAACACGACCGGAAAACCCGTTTCGTTCAGGTGATAGAAGCTCCTCGGGTCGACGATGAGGTCGTTGTACCCGAAGGTGTACCCCCTTTCCGTCAAGATGATCTGATCGTTTCCTGTATCGAGGGCCTTCTGGATCGGCTTCATCATGTTTTCCGGTGCCAGGAACTGCCCATGCTTCAGGTTCAAGACCTTGCCCGTCCTGGCTGCCTCCTCGACCAGATGGGTTTGCATGCACAGGTAGGCCGGTATCTGTA
>JAUWSZ010000475.1 GCA_030609865.1 bacterium
CCCTACCGAATGACCTGGCTGGGAGAGCATGAACAGGAATCCGACATGGCCTTCTACGCAACCCCTCCCGAAGACAACATCGTCGGCCCCGGCATGTGTCGATGTGAGTATGGGGGGTTCCTGATGAACTACCCGCCGCGCAGGCTCTTCGATGTGTGGGGGGATCCTGACTATCGCTTCTTCCAATCCAAGGCCGAGGTGCTCCTGGCGGCGGCCCTGGACTATTCGCTGGAGAGACAGGTCGTCTACGTGGCTTCCCGAGCGCCACGATCCATCATGCGAACCCTTGCTGAGAGGCTTCGGCGCCAGATTGTCTACATTCCGAAGGGTGCGCTCTCCCCATCCCGCCTGAAGAGGATCCGTGTCTTCCACATCCTGAGCGGGTATGACAAACGGGACGTGGCAAAGGACTTCATCGTCTGAGGGGTCGGCTTCCTACTTCTGTTCCTGTTCCTTCTCGTACTCGGCTACGATCGCCTTGTGTACAATCGGCGGCACGATGTCGTAGTTATCGAATTCCATCGTGTACGAACCCTCTCCTCCGGTCATGGACTTCAGCCCGGCCTGGTAGCTCTGTATCTCTCCCAGCGGAACCAGCGCCTGGACCACGGCCAGGGAACCCTCGGTACCGCTCGTGAGGATCCGTCCGCGCTTGCCGTTGAGATCCCCCATCACCTCGCCCATGTTTGCCTGCGGGACGACCACCTCCAGCTTGATGATCGGCTCGAGGAGGACAGGATTGCATTGGAGAACCGCCTTCTTGAAGGCCTCCCGGCCGGCGATCTGGAAGGCGATGTCCTTCGAGTCCACCGGATGGGTCTTGCCGTCCACGAGCGTGACCCGCACGTCCACGACCGGATAGCCCGCGATCACCCCTTCCGCCATCCTGTTCTGAATGCCCTTGTCCACCGATAGCCGGAAGGTCTGGTCGATCACGCCGCCGAAGATCTTGTCCACGAACTCGTGCCCACCCCCACGCTCCAACGGCTCGACATCGATGAAGACCCTTGCAAACTGCCCCGCGCCACCGGTCTGTTTCTTGTGGGTGTACTCCACGTACTTGGCGCCCTTTGTGATCGTCTCCTTGTAGGGGATCTTCGGGGGGGCCGTCTGGACCTCGACCTTTCGTCTCCTTTTCAGTCTTTTCAACATCAACAAAAGATGGAGATCGGACATGCCGCTCAGCACGAGGTCACCGGTCTGTGGGTCCGCATGTATGGCAATCGTTCGGTCGTCCGCAACGAGTTCTCTCAGGGCCGTACTGATCTTCTGTTCGTCCCCTCGGCTTTTCGGCCGGACCGCCAAGGAACACATCGGGGTGGGGAACTGGATTTCCGGGAGCGTAATCTTCGTCTTGTCATCGGTCAGGGTGTCCCCGGCCAGGATGTCCTCTACCTTGGCCACGGCCACGATGTCTCCGCACACCCCTTCTTCGACCGGTTCCTGGTCTTTCCCGCAAATCTTCAACAAGCCCCCGATTCGTTCACTCTTTCCCGTACGACGGTTCACGAAGGAGGTGTTGGAAACAAGCCGGCCGGAAAGGACCCGCAGGCACGATATTCGGGTCACGAATTCGTCGGCAACGGTCCGATAGACGAATCCCACGAACCCGTTGTCCGGGTCCAGCACGACCTCTTCCTCCCCTGCCATCCCCTTCCGCTCGACTTCGTTCGGCATCGGCGCAAAGGCCGCAAGAAAATCAAGCATCTCCTCCAGGCCCACCTGTGGCTCCCCGGCAGCAACCAGCACAGGAAAGAGCACCCTCTGCAACATGGCTTTGGTAAAGGTGGATCGGAAGACCTCGCCGGAGATTTCCTCTCCTTCGAGGTACTTCTCCATCAACGCGTCGTCAGCTTCGACGACCGCCTCACTCAGCTTCTCGTTCATGGAAGACACTTCATCCGGGGCTCCGTCCGGAGGCTCCACCACGGAGAATACCTTGCTGAACGAGGCGGCCGAGCCATCCGGCCACAGGGCTGGGATGCAACGATCTCCGAAATGCTCCTGGATCTCGGCAAGGGTCTTCGCGTAGTTCGTGTTCTCTGCGTCAAGCCTCGTGATCGCAAAGCAGCAGGGCAAACCGAGCTTCTCCGCTTCCTGCCAGATCTTCCGCGTGTTCACCTTGACCCCACTCGTGGCATCCACGCAGATCAGGGCACACTCCACGGCACGAAGCGCAGCGAGCATGTCGCCCACGCAGTCTGACGATCCGGGGAGATCGAGAACGTTGAAAAGGACATCTTTGTACGCGAACGACAGTGTTGAACACGAGAAGGACTTCCCCCCTTCTCTCTCATCCGCATCAAAATCGCTTGCCGTATTGCCTTCCTTGACGGTCCCCATGCGTGTCAGCACGCCCGCCTTGTGAAGAAACGCCTCGACGAGCATCGTCTTTCCTGCGCCTTCGTGGCCGACAAGGGCAATGTTCCGGATTTTGGTGGTTTCGATACGGGCCATGAGAAAACCTCTTCGAACTGGGGTTGAAATGGATGCTTCACGCGTAAGGTGAATCGACGAACTTCGGAAAAATAATCTGATATTGTTAGCACACTTGCGGTGCACTGTAAAGCTCGGGCGCCATCGCGGCGCGGAGCACCGGGCAACGGGGGCCAACTGTACAATTGTGCCCGCAAATCGGGTATTAGGTTTTAGGTTTTAGGTATTAGCCCACCCCCCACCACCACTGATTCACGGGCATCCGGGGGGGGGCTGGGAGCTAATACCTAATAGCTAATACCTAACAGCCAGGACGAGGACGAAGGACGAGGACGAGATCAATGCCCCCCCAGGAGCGGCACAAACCGAACCGGGAGCACCACGCGCGTAGAAATGGAACCGTCGTGCTTCTTCTCGATGAGCATCAGTTGCTGCACCTGGTATCTCCCGCCCACCGGGATGCACATTCTGCCGCCCGGCTTCAGTTGCCTCAGCAGCGGAGGGGGAATCTCGCTGGAAGCGGCGGTCACGATAATGGCATCAAACGGGGCATGCTCGTTCCATCCGAAATATCCGTCGCCGCATCTCAACTTGATGTTGTCGTACCCGAGAGATTTCAGCCGGGCGCCTGCCTCCTGAGCCAGAGCGGGATCAATCTCCACGGTAAACACTCGGCTGACGAGTCCCGATAGAACGGCCGACTGGTACCCTGATCCGGTTCCAATCTCGAGAACCCGATCCGAGGGCTTCACCCGCAACAATTCGGTCATCAGGGCCACGATGTACGGTTGGGAGATCGTCTGCCCCAGCCCGATCGGAATCGGATGATCATCGTATGCCTCGTCCCGAAACTCACGGGGCACGAAACAGTGCCGTGCCACCCCCCGTATGGCCCGCAGTACGGAGCCCTCCTTGACCCCACGAGCCTGGATTTGCTCGCGCACCATCTTCTCCCGTTCTTCGGAAAAGCGCTCCGGACGGCACCTGCGTGTGTCTTCGGTCGGAAATGCCTCCTTTCCGTAGACGCCCAGGACAAGCAAGAGGCTGATCCAAAGAATACAAAGAGTCCGGGTGGACACCCAGGCACCTCCTTTCCCTAACTCAAACGTGGCTCCGCCGTTTCCATCGAGAATTCGTGCCCGTGCCCAGGCCGAAGGCCGGTGCCCGTGCCCGTGCCCGATTCAATAACGCAAAG
>JAUWSZ010000543.1 GCA_030609865.1 bacterium
CCCTGAGCGACGAAGGATGGTGCAGTGTGGAGGTCATCCTTGCGGAGAAGGACGCGAGGGACTTGATTCCAAAGTTGAAACGGCAGGGCGCTTCCGGGATCTTCGAGTACCCACTCAATAAGCTGGTTTACTGAACAAGTCTATCTCGTCCTCGTCCTTCGTCCTCGTCCTCAGGCATATGAGTGGAAACACTGACAATCTGGTATTAGGTATTAGGTATTAGCTCCCCGCCACAGCCCTCCAGAAGCGTACCATGGGAGGGCGGATGGGCGGGCTAATACCTAACAGCTAATACCTAACAGCCAGGACGAGGACGAAGGACGAGGACAAGCGGGAAGCAGCCTACACCTCGATCTCCAAGCCATCTTCCGCCAGCGTAATCGGCCCATCGTAGTGGCGCCGGCAGGGCGTCAAGAGGTCCTGGCCCCGGCACGCCGGATAGAAATGCGTGAGCAGGAGGCGACGACAGCGCGCCTGGCCCGCAATCCTTCCCGCCCCGGACGGGGTCAGGTGTCCCGGTCGCTCCTCCCCCTCCGGAAAAGAGCACTCCAGGACGAGGAGATCCGTATCCTTCGCGAAGACCGCGAGTTCGTCGCAGTACTCCGTGTCCCCCGAATAGACGAGACGCTTTCCGCTCGTCTCCTTGATTTCGTAAGCGACGGCGGCCGGACCGTGCCGGACGGGACATGCGCTCACATGGACACCTTTGAGCGACGATGAGCCCGACTGGAGGACCTTCTCTTCCCGTTCATATCCTTCCGCCGCGACCCACGGGCCATACGTGGCCTCGAGGTCCCTCAGAAATTCGAGCAATCCTGTCGGCCCGAAGAGGGACAAGGCCCCTTCTCTCGGCCATTCCGGGTTGCGAAAGGCGAACAGCAAAGGAACCAGATCCCCCGTGTGGTCCGGGTGCAGATGACTGAGCAGGACGCCGTCTAAGCGGCTCACTTCGATCCCGAACCGGGCCGCTCGATAGAGCGATCCGGATCCAAGATCCAGGAACAGCAGGGTGTCTCCGGAACGAAGAGCGATCCCCGGCGAACCTCTCTCCTTGTCCGGGATCGCCGTCCCCGACCCCAAGACCGTGATTTCCATAATCCTCAAATGTAGTCGAAGTACATCCTCTCGATCATGTCGAAGTTCTTTTCGACCGCATCCGCCTCGTAGATCGGCTCCCCGTGGCCCGGCATCAGCATGGCGGCCCCCAGGGCCCTGCAGCGCCGAATGCTCTGCTTCAGCAGATTCCCGTCGCCACCGGGGAAATCCGTCCGCCCGACGCCCTGGGCAAAGATGACGTCCCCGCTGAAGAGGATTTTAGGCTCTTCCCAGAAAAGGCAGACCGAGCCGGGGGAATGCCCAGGGGTGTGGAGAACTTGAAAGCGCTCCCCGCCGATCAGCAACTCGCCCTCCTCGAGGAAGAAATCAAAGCTCATTTCAGGCATGTCTATTCCCAGCATCCGGGCAAGATAGGGGCCCATCTCCAGGATGTATGCCTCTTCCTCCTTGTGGATCCCCACGCGAGCCCCTTGTTTCCTCAGGGTCTGGCCGCCTTCCATGTGGTCCGGGTGCCCGTGCGTAAGGATGACGCTCTTCACATCCCCCGGCTGAATACCATCCTCCTCGAGGGATTGAAAAAGCTGGGGGAGAAACGCCTCGAGCCCGGGATCGATCAAGCAGACGGCTTCCTCGGTCCGAATCACGTAGGAATTTCCGTTGTTCGCCCGAACGTCCCTCCAAGGGTAGGCGAAGAGCTTATCGCTTATCTTCATCGTGCACTCCTTTGCGCTTTTCCTGCAACGTTCCGGTCAGATGTTCGTGGTCAGGGTATCCGCGGGGACGAACTGGAAGATCTTGTGGAAGGCCGAGGCAATCTCCCTATCATACTCATGGCTCAGAGTAAAGATTCTGCACTGAATCACACGAACCGGAATGAACCGGAAGAGCTCCTTCAGAATTTCCGTTTCGATCTTGTTGCTCGATTCGTTGTAGATGTAAATCTGTGCGTCCCCCATGCGCAAGGGGTTGATCGGCCTCGCGTCCAGATGGGCCAGGTCGACGCGGAAGTGAATCCCTTTCAGATGTCGTGGCAGATTCGATCGGAGCCTCTCCTCGAGAAGCTGCGGATCCTGGACCATCCCAAAGATCTTTGGGTCATCAACATCGGCAAGCGAGAAGGTATACTCGTACGCCCGTTTCCATCGGGGCTTCCTGTGCAGGATGCGCTGCCACTTCTTGCCCAGTCGCTTTTCTTCCGGGTCTTTCGCCTGCGTGGCCCACCGGTTGACCTCCTCGAGGAGAAACCAGTCCGTCAGCCTCTCGTAGGCATCCAGGTTCTTGGTCGGGTTGTACGGGAAGAGACGTTCCAGGGTCGGCCGGAAGATCTCCCCCAGATGCAGGTCGATGGCCCTCGTGGTCCTGTGGAAGTACAGGTTCATGTAGAGATACAGCCTTGCATTCAGAAATCGCACCAACGCCGCCACCCCGGAATGGTGCAGGGTCATCCCCTTAGGAGAGAAAAAGGTGTAGTAGATCAGCCGGTCCACATCCACCAGGTCGGTTGAGACCCCCGCCATATAGGCATCCCGAACCACATAGTCCATGTTGTCCGCTGTGTAGATCCCGGAGAAAACAGGGCTCAGTGCAAGCAACCAGGAAGGGACCTCGTCCTTCTGCGGTCCGGAGGGTCGCTTGACCAGAAAGGCCACGAAGGCCGGATCCAGGGTTTCGCCCTGTCTGAGCTTGCCGGTCGGGCTGCGACGGATCCGCCGAATCAGGTGCGCCAGCTTTTGCTGCACGATCGCCTGGCTGATGTCCTCGTGGGTGATCCCGTAGTCGTGCAGGAAATGGGTATCGAAAAAATGGCTGAAGGGCCCGTGGCCCAGGTCGTGCAGAAGACCGGTCAGGCGAAGCAGTTCTTCCACGTAGGCCTCGGAGGGCACATCCGGAAAGCACTTCTTCAGCGTGGGATACAGCTGTCGGGCAAACCGGCCTGCGAGGAACATGGCGCCCAGGGAGTGTTGAAACCGGCTGTGTTCGGCCGAAGGATAGACCCAGAGCGCACTCTGCACCTGATGGATCCGACGCAGTCTCTGCACCCACGGATGGTCCAGGATGTCTTTCTCGGTCGTCTCGTCCGGACTGTGCTCGGTGTGGGTGGTGTACTGCATGTACCCGTGGATCGGGTCATTGATGAGGCTGATTCCCTTGTAAGGAGAAATGTTCTGTACCATGGCACTCCAAACGGTTGCTTCCGTCTTACGGATCAGAATTTCAGATACTTCTTGAACCAATCCCTTGCCGCATTCAACACCTCTTCGAGGTCCTCG
>JAUWSZ010000255.1 GCA_030609865.1 bacterium
CGAGGGCAAGATGGAGGGCCATGCCACGCCCGATTCCCCGACCGGCACCCGTTACCACAGCTACCTTGCCTTCAAGTATACCCACTCAGCACCTCTCCGAGGACTCCAAGGGGGTGAAATAGGGCCGCATGGTCGGCTCGAACATTTCGGAAAGTCTCTCCACCGTCCATCCTTCGGAGTTGTGCATGCTCCGCTGACTCCTCGCTTGAGAGAAAAGAAGCACCTCCTTGTCCTGCACGCCAAATACCTGCCCTGTAAGATTCTGGGCCGCGTCACTGGCCAGGAACACAGCCAATGGGGCTACATTCGGAGGATCAGAAACAGGCCCCGGCCCACTGCAGACCACGACACAGTTGGAGGTTACATGATATCGTTCTATCTCTATGGCCGCGTTGCGGCTCAGACCTGCAACCGCCATCTGCACAACTCCGTGGTGGGTGTGGCCCACACCCCCCATAAGCGCTTCCGGAAAAGCGAAGTAGATGAGGCGGCCCTGCCGCTGTTTCCGCATGTGAGGCAACGCGGCCCGGGTAGAGAAAAAAGTGGCCTTCAGGGTTGCTCGCTGGACCGATTCCCATTCTTCCTTCCCAATTTCCGAGATCATCGTGCCATGGAAGGCGGTATCTTCGTTCACACTGTTCACAAGGATGTCCAGGCGGCCAAAATGATCAATACCCGTTTGAATCAGCTCCTGGCTTCCTTCCCACGACATCATCGATGCCGGGCAGCCCACCGCCTCGCCTCCCCTCTCCCGGATCTCTCGCACCACACCTCCCGAATCATGCACCACCACACGGGCCCCCTCGTCGGCCATCAAGAGGGCGACCGCCCGGCCCATTCCTACACCGGAATTCGTGACAACAGCCACCTTCCCGTCGAGCATGCCCATGTCTAACGCCTCGTTTTCACTTCTTCTCTTTGCCCGAACCTACCCTGGCAAGATGATGGCTGTCATAGAAGATGTTGAGCGATTTGATCTTCCCCTCTTCGACACGGAACCAGTCCGTAGCCTTGAAGGCCACGGAGACTCCCTCCTTTGATGTGCCTACGAAGTCGATGAAGACCGCTGCCCTGTTTCCTGACACGAGGATCTCTTCGGCCATATCGACGTGATGTGGATAGTCCACCGGAACCCGCAGATAAAAGGGCTTCACGTCTTCAAGCCCTCGGGCTGTGAAATTGAAGGGTGCCTTGAACTCCACGTCCGGATCGAATAAGGCGAAGAACTCGTCGAACTTCTCCTCGTTCACCAGCCGAAAATACGATTCCACCGTTTCTCTCACCTTGTCTTCCATAAGGCTCCCTCCTCTCTCCATAAGAGGCACGAAACATTCGGTTCAATCTCCACCGGTTGTCCGCAACCGGTTGCGGGCCCAAGCTCAAGCACCCCTGCCGAGTCGCATCATTCCACTTTCGCCTTTTCCCTTTATCCTTTCACCTTGTTCAATATTCCGATAGGGAGGTTCTCCCGACATATATGGATGAAACGTGAATGTTCCGATGAAACACCCTAAGGAATCTTGCCCATGCTCGCAAGTTCATCCGCCACGTCCTCCAACCCGAGATGTTCCAGCGTCTTTCGGGTAGGCGAACCTGTTTTCTTGTCCCACCCGACGACCTCGTAATAATCGTCCAACATTCTGTCCAGGCCTTCCTTTTCCAGTCGCTCCCCCTTGTAAGGACCCGAAGGAACAGGCTCTTCCATTGCCCTACCATGGATCGTATCGTCTTTGCGCGTGATCCCCTCTCGGACGAGATAGGCCCGCTCCACGTTGTTGATCCTCGCAGCGATCTCCTCCATCCTCTTCTCGTCGAAATCCACACCGGTAGCAGCTGCAAGCAGTTGCCCCATATGCTTCAGGTAGATGGGCGTACTGAACCACGCGCTCGAAAACTTGCAGATCCCCATGGCATCGCACATGGTGCATAGGGATGCATAGAAGTCGACGAGCACGCCCTTGCCCTCATAGGACCGGGGATTCGCAGCGTTTTCGTTGCCAAAAAGCTTCTTGGCCGTTTCCGGTTTCATCGGATAGAACTCGACCCCGGGCCATCCTCGTTGGGGGTCGGCTCCGCGACTCGAAACCGCATCCGACAGGGCACATCCCTTGAGGGTTCGAATGTCCACTTGATCGAGGTCACCCCCCTTGGTGTGGGAGATGCATTTTTCGGCGCCCTTTCCGATCTTTTCTGCTGCTATGGCAGAGCCATCTGCCAGAAGATCCCCGAATCCCTCTCTACGGATCGTCTTCATCAACATCTCGATCTGGGCCTCCACGTTTCCCCATTCGAGTGCAATCCCATCCGTATCTTCCTTGGTGATGATCCCCCGTTGATACCACTCAAAGGCCGCAGCCAGGGTAATCCCGGAAGTATCCCCGCAAACTCCGTATTCATTGCAGATGTTGTTTATTTTCAGCAGGGCGGTCTCGTCGGTATTACCGCAGGAAGGCCCATGGGCACTCATGATGCAGAATTCGGTGCCGTGGCCCTCCTCGCCGGCGAAAGGGCCCTTCTTGATCTTGAACTCATGCTTGCAATGGATCGGGCAGCCGAAGCACGCGACACTTCTCGTCATGTGCTTCATCATGCTCTTCGCATCGTAATTCTGGATGTAGTCGATGTCGGCCGTCTCCTGGGCGTTCCTCGCTACCGACCTGCCCTGGGAGTCGTATTGGGTCAGGTACATCAAGGTACCCACCTTGGAGAAGCTCTCATAGGTGGGTCCTTTCTTGATCTTTCTGATCCAGTCTCTGGCGATGGCCTTGAACCGCTCCGGGTCCGCTACCTGAAAACCCTTCGTTCCCCGAACCGCCACGGCCTTGAGATTTTTCGACCCCATCACCGTGCCCATGCCGGTCTTTCCACAGGCATTTCCGTAATCCGTCATCAAGGATGCGAATCGAACCAGATTCTCCCCTGCCGGACCAATGGCGGCGATGCGTATGCGAGGGTCCCCCAGCTCGTCCCACAGGATCGCATAGGTCTCCGAAACCACCTTTCCCCAGACATGGCCGGCATCTCTGACCTCCACGTGATCGTCATCGATCCATAGATAGACAGGTTGGTCAGCGGCCCCCTCTATAATGATGTGGTCGTATCCCGCCCACTTCATCTCCGGGCCAAAATGTCCCCCTGCATTCGAATCCCCCAGAATCCCTGTAAGAGGCGACTTGGCCGTGACGTGGATCCTTCCGGAGGGTACCAGGCCGGTGCCGGTCAAAGGGGAGGTCCCGAAAAAAAGCTTATTCTCCGGTCCAAGTGGATCGATGCCCGGTTTTACCTCATCGTACAGGAGGCGCGAATTCACCCCCCTTCCCCCAAGGAATTGATGCCTCAGGGCTTCCGGGTATTCCTCTTTCTGTATCTTTCGATCGGTCAGATTGACCCGTAGCAGGGTTCCTGCCCAGCCGTACATTGCGAATCCTCCATGGAGAGCTTGTCAAGCAACGGTGATGGCGTGCGTTCTTAACCTTTATCGATTGAACTTACCGTGCCGATTGCTTTCGTGTCCACGTATTGAATCGCCCCCGTGGGGCACCACTTCGCACACTCCGGGTCTCCGTCGCAGAGATCGCACTTGAAAACCTGGCCCGTGTGTGGGTCGATGCGCATGGCGCCGAAGGGACAGGCTGTGACACACTCATAGCATCCGATGCAGTTCTCTAGCGAAACGCGAACAATGCCTGTCTGCTTGTCTCGCCGGATCGGTTTCTCACCCTCCACGGGACATGCCTTTTCACAGGGAGGGGCGAGACAGTGCCTGCAGATCATCGGCGCGTCCAGGCCCTTCTTGTTTTTCTGGATCCAGATTCTCGCCTTGACCGGGTTGAACATGCCGCTCTTCTCGAGGGAACAGGACATCTCGCACGTCCTGCAATTCACGCACAATGCCGGTTTTGAGAGCAGTTTCTTGGGCATATTCCTTGTGACCTTTCTCAGCCCTGCAGTGAAAAAGGTGTCAGGAACCTTTTTCTGATGCCTTCTTCGCTTCAGACCGCGGGGAAAAGGTTCCTGACACCTTTTTCGCCAGCCGGTCTGGATGGAACCGACGGGATGGAGCTACTTCGCCTGTCCGATGGCTTCCGCGGCCATCCGGGCGCATCTGCCGATGGCAGACATGCTGATGCCCCTGGCTTCCTGGACCGTATTCGACACCACGAACAGATTGCGGAATCCCGGAACCCGCATCGAGGGCCGTTTGGTACCCACGAATCCCGGCGACTGGGCAATCCCATACACCCCGGCATGCGCTACCCGCCACCGGTATCCGGCCTTCAACTGCGGGTAGAGTTTAATCGATTCCCGCTCCAGCATGGCAATCGTGTCCCGAACTTGCCGCCTGACCTTGGCCTGATTCCGATTGAGCAGGTCGGGCATTTCGTCATAATGACCCTGGTAGGAAATGTGGAACTGGTACTGATTCACATCGTCTCCGTACGAAGGCATCGGGTAGAAAATCCCGGAAAAACCGGATTCGGGAAGATTCGGTGCCCAGCGGAAGGTTTGCGTGTCGAAGAGCGGTTCGTCCAGACCGTAAATGATACTCCAGGCCTGGCTGATTTTTGAGCCGATCCAGTTCACCCAGTCCACCCACCAGGTTGGGAAAACCTCCTCGTCCATAACGGTAAACAGGTCATAAAGCGGGAGGGTGACGATGACGAAATCCGCCTTCTCGGTCTCGACTTCCAGCACCTGGCTGTGAAAGAGACGCTCCCCCACCTCCAACTTCACCCCAACGGCCTCACCCTTCAGGGTCGCCACACTGTCCACCCGCGTATTCAGTCTCACTTCACCCCCGTGGGCGTTGATGTAGTCCGTAAGGGGCTGCAGGATCCTGTTCATCCCACCCTTGATCACTCCTCCGAGTTCCGTCAGGCTTCGGCCGCCGTCGATGAACTCCCGAAGAATGTAGATCATCTCTCCGGCAGAGTACGTCTCGAAGCGATTTCCCACACTGGTTGAACATGCCAGATAGAAGAACAGCCTCTGGATGCCCGGATCGTCGGACACACTCTTCACCCAATCACTCAGAGGAAGATCGTCGAGTTGAACGATCTCCTCCGCAGAGAGGCGCAGCATTTCACCGAAGACCCTCTTGTACATGTCCTTGGTAAAGAGTTCTTTCGGTCCGAACCACTTTCCCTCATGGTAGATTTCGCTCTTGC
>JAUWSZ010000669.1 GCA_030609865.1 bacterium
GCAACCGGTTTCTCAAGCGCATTCAGGATGATTACGGAATCCGTGTCTCCTCCGCCCGGATCCTCGAGGTGTACCATGTGGACAAGGCCCTGGACGAGGGCCAGCAGGAAAGGTGCCGGCGGGCGTTGTTCACCGACCCCCTCACCCAGCACTCCTCCTTGGGCCCCTTGCCCGGCAAGGCCTTCGACTGGATGATCGAGATCGGCTTCCTGCCGGGCGTCACGGACAATGTGGGCAACACCTCCCGGGAGGCGATCGAAGACCTCCTGAACATCGGCTTCGAGCCGGGTGAGTCGGTCTATTCGGTCGAGCAGATCCTGCTCGCCGGGCCCCTCACCGAAGAGCAGGTGCGGCGAATCGCGTCGATCCGGTACAACCCGTTGATTCAGAGGGCGTGGATCCAGAGCCGCGCGGACTGGGAGCAGGATCCGATGGACCGCCGGGTCTACGCGCCCAAGGTCCAGCTCGCACCGAGCAGGCAAATCGACACGGTCAGCCTGAACGTGGACGACGAAGAACTCGCCCGCCTGGGCAGGGAGGGGATCCTCGACCGTGGGGAGGACGGCCGGAAGATCGGTCGGGGGCCGCTGGCCCTGGATGTACCCACCTTGAAGGCCATCCGAGACCACTTCAACCGTCTCGGAAGAGACCCCACGGATATCGAGCTGGAGTCGATCGCGCAGACCTGGTCGGAACACTGCAAGCACAACATCTTCGCCGCCCGCATCGACGAAGTCGACAGCCTTTACAAGACCTACATTCAAGGGGCAACCAAGGAGATTCGCGAACGGCTGGGCAGCGACGACTGGTGCCTGTCCGTCTTCCGGGACAACTCCGGCGTCATACGCCTGAACGAAGACTGGAGCATCTGCTACAAGGTGGAGACCCACAACAGTCCCTCTGCACTGGACCCTTACGGGGGGGCGATCACCGGGATCGTAGGCGTGAACCGTGATCCCCTCGGGACCGGGATGGGCGCCCGGCTCATCGTGAACAACTACGGGTTCTGCTTCGGGGATCCTTACTACAAGGGAAGCCCTTATTACCGTCTGCCGGGGCGTGAAGAGGCCACCCTCCACCCAAAGGTAATCTTCGAAGGGGTTCGGGAAGGGGTGGAGCACGGCGGGAACAAGAGCGGGATCCCGACGGCCTGGGGTTTCCTCACCTTTGACGCCCGTTACATGGGCAAGCCCCTCGTGTTCGTCGGCACCGTGGGACTGTTGCCGGCAACCCTCCATGGAAGGCCGTCCCACGAGAAAGGGGCGCAACCCGGAGACCGGATCATCATGGCAGGAGGCCGCGTGGGCAAGGACGGCATCCACGGGGCGACCTTTTCATCCGAGGCCATGCATGCGGGCAGCCCGGCAACAGCGGTCCAGATCGGCGACCCGATCACCCAGAAGAAGCTGGCCGACGCACAGATCGAAATCCGGGATCTGGGGCTCTACCACTCCGTGACGGACAACGGGGCAGGGGGGCTTTCCTGCTCTGTGGCGGAAATGGCCCGGGAGTGCGGCGGGTGCCGGGTCGTACTCGATCAGGTGCCGATCAAGTACGGGGGCCTGCTCCCGTACGAGACCTGGATCAGCGAGTCCCAGGAACGGATGACCTATGCCGTTCCCCCGGAGAACGTGGAGGCCTTCTGCGACCTGATGCGGCGAAGGGGCGTGGAGGCCGCCGTGATCGGGGAGTTCACGGACGACGGCCTCTGCGTCGTCGAATGCGAGGGGCGCCGCATCATGGACCTGGACATGGAGTTCCTCCACGACGGGGTCCCGCAGAAGATCCTCGAGACCACCTACACCGAGCCGGACTATCCGGAGCCGGAGTTCCCGGAGCCCGAGGATCCGGCCGAGACCCTGCGGCAGATGATGGGCCGGTTGAACCTCTGCAGCAAGGAGTATGTTGTCCGCCAGTTCGATCACGAGGTTCAGGCAGGTTCGGTGATCAAACCACTCGTGGGGAAGTATCAAGACGTGGCGAGCGATGCAGCGGTCGCCCGGCCCCTCCTCGACCGCCCGGAGGGCATCGGGTTGTCCCACAGCCTGTATCCGACTTACGGGGATATCGATCCGTACTGGATGGCCGCCTGCGCGATCGACACGGCGATTCGCAACCTGGTGGTCGTTGGCGCCGTCCCGAAACGGATCGCCCTTCTGGACAACTTCTGCTGGTGCAGCTCGGACGATCCGGAGAGGCTGGGCCAACTGAAACGCGCGGCCCGCGCCTGTTATGATTTCGCTGTTGCCTACGGCACGCCCTTCATATCGGGCAAAGACAGCATGTACAACGATTTCAAAGGGTTCGACGAAGACGGTCGGCCCGTGAAGATCTCCGTGCCCCCTACCCTGTTGATCAGCTCACTCGGCATCCTGGAAGACGTGACCCACAGCGTCACCCTGGACGCCAAGATGCCGGGAGATCGGCTCTACCTCCTGGGCACGACCCGGGACGAGCTGGGGGCGTCGGAATACTACGCCTTGATGGGCGAGACCCTGAGGGGGGAACGGTTCATCGGAAAATGCGTTCCCACTGTGGAGGAGGGACAGAATTCAAGAATCTACCAGGCCCTCCACCAGGCAATCCGCGAGGGGCGGGTCTCTGCTTCGGCGAGCCTGGGATTGGGAGGCCTGGCCACGGCCGCATCCAAGATGGCCCTGGCAGGCGATCTCGGGATGGAGATCGACCTTTCCACCGTGATCACCGAACCAGGGGGCCTTCGCGCGGACCGGATCCTGTATTCCGAGTCCCAGGGC
>JAUWSZ010000531.1 GCA_030609865.1 bacterium
GTAGATGCAGAAATTCGTCACCGAAGGACAACCTATTGGATGAGGGATTGCGCATGTGCCTGTTCCGTCTGCATATTCGGGATTGTCCGAAAAGGTGCCGTAGAAGTCGTGCCACCCGGGCATCATGGACGCGGTGGAGGACTCCTTCTGCTCTCCGTCCCCGTCGCCACAGCCCAAAAAGGGAACAAGAACAACGAGCCCGCATATTGCACGAAACTTCGTCGCGAGAGCGGTGGAAGTGCGTAAGGCTTCGTGCAATTTGCGGGCTATGGTCGCCAGAAGGAGTACGCGTGAATCGGCCCGCATAGAGGATGACCGCTCCTGTCTCACGGAGGCCTCGACGAATTGTCCCTTAGTTATGGGCCAAGTAACGCCTAAGCTCCTCTTTGATAAAGAACCGGCCCCTGTGCAACCTTGATTTGATGGCGGCAGGGGTGGTGTTCAGGATCCTGCTCGTCTCCTTGATCGAGTATCCCTGAAGGTCTCGGAGAGAAAACACACTCTGGTAGATCTCGGGCAGGCTGTCGACGATTTCCTGGATCTTTCCGTACAGTTCCTTGCCCATGAGGAGATCGTCCTGAGCCCGCGCCTGTCCGTCGAACCGAAGCACATTATCGTCCTGCCCCAAGAATGGCCCCACACTCTCGAGGGAGACCATCGACTTGGAATGACGTTGGCTGCGCCGTTTCATCAGGGCCGCATTCACCGTGATCCGATAGAGCCAGGTAGCGAGGGTTGAGCGCCCTTCGAACCGATCGATCTTCCGAACGGTTGTCATGTAGACATCCTGCAGAACCTCTTCCGCGTCCGGATGATTGTTGCAGATTCGGTAAGCAACGGAGTACAACTTGTCGTGGTACTTGCGTTTGATGTGCTGCAGGCCTTCCGGATCTCCCTGCTTCAGAAGATGCAGCAGGGCTGCTTCCCCGATCGTGTCGCTGTTCGTTTCCGAAAAGCTTCTCGCTGCCAGAAAACCACCCATCGCTTCGGCACGCTGCTCGACTCGCTCCGCTCGTTCTGTTCTCATGGATTCCCCCTCTTTAAGCGTCATGCCCCGGGTCGTCAACATCAGCGGTTCTTGGGGCTGATGGGTATAGTATTCATTTCACCAGCGAAGTGAATCGGGTGAAGACTGTATTTCAGGGGTAGGGGGGCTGTATTTCAGGGGTAGGGTCGGAACTACCCTTCGGTTTCCGCGCCGTTCGCGTCAAAACCCAGCTCTGACAGGATCGACTCGATCAGGCCCATGAGCTTCTGGCCGTTCGTGGTGCCCTTCGCGAGGAAGTAGTTGGCCCCGTATCGATAGGCCGCCTCCCGATATTCGGGCAGGTCGTAGCTGGTGAGGATGACGACAACGATTTGAGGGAAATCCTGTTTTATCTGTCGGGTAAGCTCGAGCCCGTTCTCGCCGGGGATGTTGATGTCCATGAAGATGAGGTGGGGGGGATGGGCTTTGATCTTGGGCAGAACTTCATTTCCCTCTGCGGCCTCGTCAACCTCCGCCCGGGGCAACCGCCCTGAGAGAACCTCTTTGAGTGAGTCTCGAAAATCCTGGTGGTCTTCGACGATCAGTATCCTGAACACGGCCACCTGAAGCAATCCCTTACAGATCGATGGTTCCCAGCTTCGCGGCTGCATCTTGAATCGGAACCGGAGGACAAAATCGGCCGATAGGATTTATGCTTTACCGACTTTACCGACGGCCTCCCGGCGTGGTAATTAAGCTCTATCCCCTATTGGATGCATGATCCGACGATGAGTTCTCAAAATAGTTGATCGAGGAGGATCGGCCCGTGGAAACCAAGAGCCGGATCGTAATTGCTGAAGACCACACAATCCTCAGAGAGGGGTTGCGGGTGCTCCTGTCCTCTCATCCGGACCTCGAGGTCGTCGGCGAGGCGGTGGACGGACGGGAGGCGATCCGACGGGTGGAAGAGGCGGCACCGGACCTGATCCTGCTGGACCTCTCGATGCCGAGGATGGACGGCTTGGATGCCATCCGCGAGATCCGGAAAGGATCTCCGGACACGAAGATCCTGGCCCTGACGGTTCACAAGGCCGAGGAATACGTCCTTTCGGCCCTCCAGGCAGGGGCGGACGGATACGCCTTGAAGGACGCCACCCATGCAGAGCTCGTCGCGGCCATTCGGAGCGTACTGGCCGGGAAGCGATACCTGAGCCCGGGGGTCTCGGAACAGGTCATCGAAGGGTACCTGGCAGGGAAAAGGGGCGGAGGACCGAAGTCCACGTGGGCGACCGTCACCCCCCGCGAGCGGGAAGTCCTCAAGCTCATCGCCGAGGGCTACAAGAACAGGGAGATTGCGGAAGTCCTCTGTATCAGCGTGAAAACCGTGGAAAAACACCGGTCGAACATCATGGACAAACTGGACCTCCACAATGTGTCGGACCTGACGGCCTACGCGATCGAAAGAGGCATCGTAACTAGGTAGCGGGGTGCCAATTGGCTGTTAGGTATTAGGTATTAGCTCCCCTCCACTGCCCCCCCCCCGGAAGCGTACCCGGGAGGGTGGTTGGGTGGGCTAATACCTAACAGCTAATACCTAATACCTTCTTTTGCCCTTCGCCTTGGAAACACGCTCAATCCGGGTAATCGATCGGATCCTCCAGGCCTGCCTCGGAAAAGCCCTTTCGCCGAAGCAGGCAACTGTCGCATCGCCCGCATGCCGGCCCACCAGGGGGGGGATCGTAGCAGCTGTGGGTCATGGCGAAATCCACACCCAGGCCGTGCCCCTTTCCGATGATCTCTGCCTTGGTGAGACGGATCAGAGGGGCGTGGATCCGGACCGGATGGCCCTCCACCCCCATCTTCGTGGCCAGCCCCGCCATTCTCTCGTAGGACTGGAGGTATTCGGGCCGGCAGTCAGGATACCCGGAGAAATCCAGCGCGTTCACCCCGATGAAGATGTCATGGGCCCCGATCACCTCGGCCCAGGCAAGGGCAAAAGACAGAAAAATGGTGTTACGGGCCGGCACATAGGTCACAGGGATCCCTTCCCCGATCTCCCCCTCGGACCTGTCCTTCGGCACCTCCCCGTCCCCCGTCAGGGCAGAGCCTCCGATCGTGCGCATGTCGAAATCTACCACGATGTGGCGCTCCACCCCGAAATGGACCCCGATTCTCCTGGCCATGTCCAGCTCCCGAAGGTGGCGCTGCCCGTATCGGAAGCTGAGCGCGTACAGGGCGTAGCCCTGATCCTTCGCGATGGCAAGGCAGGTCGTGGAATCCAGACCGCCGCTCAACAGGACGATCGCCTTTTGCTTCTTTCCACCCATGACACGCTCCAGTGGAAGTCCCTAAGGCGGCAAAGCCGCAAGTTCTCGGTTGGCGGTTCCCGGTTGTCGGTCCCAACCCCCGAACCCTTTCCTTTGGCTA
>JAUWSZ010000155.1 GCA_030609865.1 bacterium
AACAGCATACCTCTTCGTCGGCAGCTTTGTCACCGGGGGAAGAGAAACCAACCCAGAGCAAGATATTCTTTGACATCTGATGCGCCATGAACTATCATCATAACATCATGAGAACGACCGTGAATATCGACGACCCGATCCTCAAGGAGCTGAAGAAGCTCCAGACGGAAAAGGGGAAATCCCTGGGGCGGCTGATTTCAGACTTGCTGGCACAGGCGCTTCATGTGCGCAAGGGAGCAGGCAAGAGGCCCAGGAACCGTCGCTGGATCTCCCGAGGAATGGGAGCGCGCATCGATCTGGCCGACAAGGAGGCCCTCTACGCCGCGCTCGAGCAGAAAGCGCCGGTGGCTGAAGAAGAGGACGGTCCGTGAGTTTCGCGCTCGACGTGAACATCCTGCTGTACGCCTCCGATTCCGACAGCCCCCACCACGAAAGGGCCGCCTCCTTCCTCGAGCAATGCATACAGCAGGAAGAGCTCTTCTGTCTCGGATGGCCGACGGTGATGAGCTACCTGCGAATCGCCACGCATCCTTCTATTTTCGTGCGTCCCCTGACACCGGATGAGGCGATGACCAATGTCGAGACACTCCTGAATCTGCCGCACATGCGTTTCCTGGCGGAAGAGGAGGGATTCTGGGAAGTCTATCGAAAGCTGACACGGGAAACGCCGACCCGGGGCAATCTCGTGCCCGATGCGCATCTCGCCGCAATCCTGCGTCAACACGGGGTGAAGCGGCTCTACACCCATGACCGGGACTTCCTTAAGTTCTCTTTCCTCGACGTCCGTGATCCTCTTGCGTGAATTGCACAAGCACACGAGAAAGGGCTTGACAATGGGGCGTCACGCCCCTAGAATTAGTTTGATATTCAAAATACATGGGCGGCCGCATGTCTGAAGAGAAAAAAATACGGCAATTCAACGAGTTACTCGTTTCCATCTCGACCAACATGATGCTCCACGAGATGGACAACCTGAAGAAGAAGCTCCTCCTCCGGACCCTCTCGTTCCAGGAGATGCATACGATCGAGATCGTCGGAAACCTCGAGGGGGTGAACATGGGTAGGCTGGCCAGGGAGGCGAAGGTGACCCAGGGCACCATGTCCGTGATGGTCAAGAAGCTCGTGAAAAAAGGGCTGGGGGAGAGGAACGGCAGCCCGGAAGACCTTCGGGTTGTCAATGTGCGGCTGACAGAGAAGGGCAGAGACGCCTATCAGCAGCACGGAGAGATGCACATGAAGGCGACCCGTGAGTGGCTCTCGCTCGTGAGCGAGGAAGAGCAGGAGATCATGCTGATGGTCCTGAAGAAAATCAATCGCTTTCTCACGGGCTGATCTTTTTTTGACCCTATATATTGAAGTTCAATATATTTGATATTCAATGGGGTGAGACACAACGAGTCGATTGCCCGCGGCAATCGCATTCCAAAAAGGAGGTTTTGTCATGGCAGATTTGAGTGTGGACTTTGCCGGGCTGCGGCTTAGGAACCCGTTGGTCGCGTCGGCCGGACCGGTAACCGCAAACGTGGAAATGGCCCGGAAATTGACGGACGCCGGCGTGGGCGCGATCGTCACGAAGACAGGCTTCACGAAGAGAGAATACGAGAAATGGGTCGGCAGGAAGGGCATCTTTCCCTACAAGCCTGTTTACAAGTACCAGAGCCTGCACAAGGGGAGACTCTTGTCGCTCCCTACCCTGTCTGACGTCCCGGTCTCGGAAATGGCGCGGAGGGTCGAACAGATGAAGGCCCTGGACGTCCCGATCGTGGGCAGCATCATGGGGCTTACTCCCCAGGGCTACCGGGAGAGCGCAAGGATCCTGGAGAGCGCCGGCGCGGATGCGCTCGAGCTGGACTTGTGCTGCCCGATCCCGGAGTTCACGTCCAAATACAAGTACGCGGGCCAGAGCATCAACTTCACCCCGAAGCTCTACGCAAAACTCGTGAAGTCCGTGAAGGAAGTGGTGTCCATCCCGGTGGGCGCCAAGTCAACGGTCTGCCTTTATGTCTACCCCAAGCTGCTCGAGGGGTTGATCCGCACGAAGGTCGCGAACAGCCTTCCCGACTTCGTCACGCTCGTCGGTCAACTCGACGAGAACCCGGGCGTGAACCTGGAGACGCTCCAGCCGTTGATCCCGCACATCTCCACCTTCGGGTGGCAGGGAAGCCTGGCCAAGCTCACCTACTCGGCACTGGCCACCTTCAGCAGCGCCCTCGGCACGAGACATCCTGTTCTGTCCGCATCGGGTGGGATCAGGGACGTGGAGGGGGTGATCACCTCGATGGCCCTGGGCGCCACCACGGTCCAGTTCCAGACGGCGATCCTGGATAGAGGGGTCAAGGTTCTTACGAAGATCCGGAAGGACCTCGAGGACTATCTCGTGGAGCACAACATTGCAGCCCTCGAGCAGATCATCGGCCGAGCGAGCCAAAGCTACATTCCCTCCATCCTGCTTGGGTCCTTCATGCTGGAGCGGGACAGTCTCTACGGGAGGCTGTTCGCCGAGGTGGACCCGGATCTCTGCAACGGGTGCGGGCTCTGCGCAGAGGTCTGCACCGAGCACGCGGTCGAGATGAGAGAGAACCAGGCCTTCATCCGGACGAAGGCCTGCAGGGCCTGCAACCTCTGCGTGCTCAAGTGCCCCCAGGGCGCCATCCATCTGGAGAACTACGAACAACTGGAGGCGCTGATCGAGAAGTACAAGCAGGCAGAGGCGGGCAGGTCGTTCCGGGCCTTCATGGGCAAGGAGAGGATCGGCCTGGCGGACAAGCTCGCCATGCCCGCCAAGCTCCGGAGCTGGGGCCTGGGCTGAGGGATGCAAGGAGAAGAAATATGAAATCGCAATTCAATATCGGCACACACCATTTTCATGAAGAACCCAATATGAACTACCAGTTCAATCGCGTCTATTCCGTGTTCGGCGGTGATTTGAACGAAATCCGGGATGCGTCAAGAAGAACAGAAACGCTCGATGACTGGAAGAGGGTGTTCCTGAGGCTGGCGGAAACCGCAAAGGCTGAAAAGAGGTTCACGCATGCTGCGGCTTATTACCGGGGCGCAAATTTCTATATTTCGCCGGACGATCCGGACAAAGAGAGCAGTTATGATGAATATGTCGCCCTGATTCGTCAAATATATCAGACTGAATTCGAAACCGGCATGATCAAAGAACATAGAGTCCCTTACGAAAACGCCTATCTTCCGGTATGGCAGGTCAATCCCGCAAATAAGGATGTCAGAAGAAACGTGGTGGTGATGCATCTGGGATTTGATGCGGTGAAGGAGGAATTGATCCCGATCATTCACTTCTTCCGCGATGCCGATCTGGAATTGTATCTTTTTGAAGGCCCCGGACAGGGGGAGACCTTGAACAAGAACAATATCCATATGACCCATGAACATGAAAAACCTGTCAAAGCGATTCTGGATTTTTTCAATCTGGAGGATGTCACTTTGATCGGTTTGTCGCTCGGCGGCTATCTCGCGCCCAGGGCCGGCATATACGAGCAAAGAGTAAAGCGCGTCGTCGCGTGGGGGGTGATGTATGATTTTCTGGATACGGTGCTCTCACGCCGCGGAAAGCTATTGGAAATCCTCTTGAGAGCGCTACTAGGGGTGAAAGCGTCTGCAGCGATAAATGCGATTGCAAGAGCAAGAATGAAAAAGGACACCTATGCAAAATGGGGTATTGAGCACGGCATGTATGTTCTGGGAGCAAAATCGCCGTATGAATATTTTCAGAAACTGAAATTGTATTCGATGAAGTCTATTTCGCATCTGGTCAAACAGGATTTCTTGTTGATATCAGGGACGGACGACCATTTTGTGCCCCTGTCCCATTTTCACAAGCAATCCGAAAAACTGGTAAACGTCAGATCATTTACCGGAAGAATATTCACAAAATACGAACATGCGGAAAACCACGTACAATTCGGAAATATCCCTCTGGTTGTCCAATTCATAATCAACTGGAGAACAAACACAGACATCCGGCCTTCGCCGACATTGAATACGTCACCACGTTTATGAGCCAGGGCTCGTCGCCTCACCTTTCGCGGAAGACGCCTTCTCTTCCCTCTCCCTCCCAAAGGGCTTCAGGAAGACGAACAGGGCCGGCGTAATCAGCAGGTCCGCCGCCAGGGCGGCAACGATCCCCGCGCCGGCAAGTATCCCCATGGAGACCAAGCTGCGCATGTCGGAGAACCCGAAGATGGAGAACCCAAGGGCCAGGATGACGGTCGTAAACAGGATCGCGGGCCCCACCCTGCCGAAGGTTCTCCGGTTCGCTTCCCGGTACCGGCCGCAAGCCCGGAACTCCTGCTTGAAATGGAGGATGTAGTGTACCGTGTCATCCACCGCAATGCCGATGATCATCGGCATGACCATGACGGTCACCATGTCCAGTGGGATCTCCGCCATCCCCATGATGCCTCCGATCACGAGCACCGGGAACGCATTCGGGATCATGGACAGAAGCCCGACCGGTATCGACCTCAGGATGAGAATCATCAGAAGGGTGATAACGCCGAAGGCAGCTGTCACGGAGGCTACCTGTCCGCGGCTGAGCATGTTCACCATCTTCATCATCAGTGGAATCTCGCCCACGATCTCGATGCGGGTGCCCTCGGGGAACAGCTCCCCTCCGAGTCGTTCGATCTCCTGGAACAGGTCGGTCATGGTCGTTGAAGAGGCCTTCACCTGGACCGAAATCCGGAGGTTCCGGTAGTCGTAATCGATCCATTCCTGCAGTTCTTCTCCGCCCGACATCTCGTAGAGCAGCAGATACTGGGCCACGAGTTCGCGTGTCGGGGGCAGGCGGTAGTGTTCGATGCGCTTGCCGTTCATCGTCATGTTGATGTCCTGCAGGATCTCGACGACCGAGGTCGTAACGGCCGTCGACTCCCACCCGTTGATCACGTCGGAGATGGACCGGACCGCCTTCAGGACTTCCGGGTCCTTGGCCATGCCGTCCGCCGGGGTGACGATCAGCACTTCGTACGAGTAAAGCCCTCCGAGGCTCTCGATGATATGCTTCGCGTCCCGCACGAACCCGACCTTCTCCCCCATGATCTCCAGGAAATCCGTATCCACCTCGACCCTGAACGCATACGCCACGAGGACCGCCGCCACACCGAGAGAGGCCAGGCCCACAGCAAGCGGCCTCTTCGTCACCAGATCGGCCCAGCTCTCCATGGCTCTGGATCTTTTCTTCACCATGGCGGCGCCCCGCTGCACTTCACGGTCGCGACCGAAGGAAAAGGCGACGGGAACGAGAATCATGACGAGCAGGTAGGTCACGAGGACCCCGAGGGTACAAAGAGCACCCGTTTCTCTTATGGGTCGTATGGGGACGAGCAGGAAGGAGGCAAAGCCCAGGGAGGTCGTCAGGGCCGTGACGAAACACGGCCAGCCGGAGTGAAAATACGCGTATTCGATCGCTTCCGAGCGAGAGCCGAACCGAAGGAGGCCGGTCTGGAGGTGGTTGATCACGTGGATGGAATAACTGATCGAGATGACCAGAATCAGGGTGGAGACCACCGTGCTCACGAGGGTCATGGGCAGGCCGAGCCAGCCCATGATTCCGTAAAGAATCACGAGGGTGGAGGCGACCACCAGAAAGGGCGCCACGACCCCGGCGGGGCTGCGAAACAGAACGACCATCAACACGACGGAAACCAGGAGCGCGATCAGGCCGAATCTCTTGGCTTCTCGCGGAGCAGCTGAGCAAGCTCTCCGGAAGGGCCGTCAAGCCCCGCAAACTGCTGCACGGACTCATCGGCACAATGGTCTCGGAACAGATGATCGATCCAGAGCTTCACAGGGTGCTCATTGAGGCCGTTCTGGGGTCTCCGGCGGTGATGCAGAGGGGGAGGAAGATCCTCGATGGCGTCGTCGAGGAACTGGCGGGCCTGATCGAAGAGCAGATGGTCGGTGTGTCCGCGATCAGGGTCAAGGACACAGGGCTGGCCGCCCGGATGGCAACCATCACGGGTTTCCTGCTCACCCACTGGTTCGTCCTCGCCGGTACCGAAGAGATCAACACCGACAGGTATGTGGACGAAGTGACCGATCTGCTGGCAAGGTATCTCTTCGAGTGACCCAAGGCCGTTCCAAGGCCTTCTCATTGACACGCAAGGGTCCTTCATTCCATACTTTTCGCCTTTTCCGGCAGGAAACGGGCGAAACAATAAGAGGAATGGAAATCGCGGAGACCGTTGGGAGGGAGGGCGTCTCGTCCGTGCGCTTCAGAGCATCAACCGGGCAAGGGCATCGCCCTTTTCAAAGCTCGGTCCGATGAGCTTCTCCACGGATTCTATCGGGATACCCCACCGAGAATGGGCGTCCCGGATCAGGCCGTCGAGTCCCAGGTCTTGCTCGTCTTCCCGAAGCCAGGCCACCAGGCTCACCGGGGCCAGGTGCTCGTAGCCTTCATAGCTGGCCCCGTGATGGCCTCCGATGGCCGCGGTGATGCTCCCGGGAAAATCCCACTCATCGCACATCCAG
>JAUWSZ010000491.1 GCA_030609865.1 bacterium
GGGCGACTTCGGGGGAGGGAGAGACGGAGCCCAAGCAAATCGGAGCCGCAACCCATACGGCACCTCAGGCCTATCCAAGCCAAATCCGATCCTCCCGGTCGTGGCCGAGTTTAATTCATTCGCATCCCACCACACACATTCAACGCCTGCCCCGTGATTTCGCTCGCCTCGTCCGAGGCCAGGAAGACGACGGCATTGCCGATGTCCGTGGGTGTCTGGTCCTTCTTGAAGGGAATCATGGACTGGACTACAAGGTTGTAAACCTCTTCAGGCGGTGCGCCGCCGAAGTCCGGAAGGCTGGTCGATGCAAACGAGGACAGGCGTTCCCACATGGGCGTCCAGATGATGCCGGGACAGACGGTGTTCACGTTTACGTGGTAAGGGGCCATCTGCAGGGCCACGGATTGCGAGAAGGAGATCACACCCGCTTTGGTGGCTGCGTAAGGGGCCAGGAAGTCAACACCCTGCCGGCCCGCAACGGAGGCGATGTTGATAATCCTGCCGCTCTTCTTCTCCTTGAAATAGGGCGCCACGGCCCGGTTGCACATGAACACGCCCTTCAGGTTCACGTCCACGACCAGGTCCCAGTCTTTCTCCTCGATGTCCTCGATCAGCGGCGAGGCGGTCGAGTCGCCGGTTGGAAGGCCGTCCACGCCCGCGTTTGCCACCAGGATATCGAGGCGGCCCATCTCCTTGATGGTCACGTCCACCATCTCTTTGCACTGATCCGGCTTGCGCACGTCCGTCCGGATGGCCATCGCCTTCACACCCAGTTCCTTGACCTTGACCGCCACCTTTTCCGCCAGATCGAGTTTGAGGTCGCTCACCACGACATGTGCCCCCTCCCGCGCGAGGCACATACAGATCCCTTCGCCCAGGCCTCCACCGCCACCTGTCACGATCGCCACTCTGTCTTTCAACCGCATCTTCTATCCTCCTTAGAGACTTGCGTTAAGATTGAAACTGTTCACCGGCTTCCCGGTTCCTGGCGGAGGGGCGGCCTGACCCCTGACCCCTGTCTTTCGCCTTTCACCTCGCGGCGCAAGCCACGTTACGGTTCTATCAGGATCACCATCTCTTCCGCCTTCGACAACTTCGTGAAGGCCTCGTCGAGCTTCTCCAGGGGCATGACCGCGCTGACCATGGAGTCCACCTTCACCCGCCCCGACCGGATCAGTTCGATGGCAATCTCGAAAGGATCGCTCTGCGGCAGG
The DNA here is from genome assembly GCA_030609865.1 of bacterium. The sequence continues at coordinate 1,215 of JAUWSZ010000491.1, forward strand.
TAGCTCCCGGGAAGACCGGAGAGGAACCCGACCAACTCCAGGTTCTTCATCATGACCATGTTCAGGTTGATTTCAAAGGGCTGTTCGTAGGTGGACACGATAATCGCCTTCCCCCTCCCGGTGGGGGCAAACTCGATCATGGTCCTCGTGGCTTCCGGGTTTCCCGCACAGTCATAGATGATGTCCGGCCCGAAGCCGCCCGTGAGCTCGTCGATTCTCTCGACAACATTCTCTTCGCGGGCATTCACGACCTCGTCCGCGCCCAGTTCCCTGGCCTTCGCGATCCTCACATCCGAGACCTCGGTAACGATTACCCGACTCGCCCCGGCCGCTTTCGCACACTGCATGACGAACAGGCCGATCGCCCCCCCCCCTTGCACGACGGCAATATCCCCCAGGTTCAGCCGGGACCTCCGGACCGCATCCACGGCCACGGACAGGGGTTCGACCATGGCCGCGTCCTGGTAGGAGACCTCATCGGGCAACAGGTACACCACGCTCGACAGGGGATGCCCACCCAGGCCCATCGCAACCGCGTAGTCCGCGTATCCGCCCGCACCCCGGATGGTGATTCGATCCCCGGGCTTGTACAGTTCGACACCGGGCCCTGTCTCGGTGACCTCTCCACTCAGCTGATGGCCCAGGATGGCGCTGGGGGGCAACCCGAAGTAGGCCTTGGCAAAGGCCTCAAAAGAAAGCTTCTCCTGCTCGGTCTTCGGCTCCGGGCCCCACTGCCAGATGTGAATGTCGGACCCGCAGATCGAGGTGTACTTCACCTTCAACAACAGGGTCTCGGGAACGAGTTCGGGCTTGGGCATCTCCTCGATCGCAAACTTGCAGGAATCCTTCAAGACTGCCTGTCTCATGAAACACCTCCCTTTTGCATCGTTGGCCTTGCTCTCGAAGCCAAGGGATTCCCGTGTTCACGGGCATAATCGTGTCTGAGCACGCTTGAAAACGGACAGTCAAAGGGAGGAGGTGTTGGGCCTGATCCCCGACCCCTGATCCCTGACCCCCAAAATGCTTCGTCGCCGGCGCTCCTCGCAACGTCCGTAATTGTCGGCACGCCGTACGAATGTGGTGCTTAGGGCTTTGTGAAGTCCAGCTTGCTGAGCAGTTCCAGGGTGGTCGCATTGATGTTCCGGTCCTTCAATTCCGCAAGCGTCAACCACGCCGCCTCCGTCGCGTCGCTGGCAGGGGCAGGTTCTCCGGAAATGTACTCAGCCATCAGGTCGATGATCACGTAGTGGAACCGGACGCGTCCGTCATCATCCCGCTTCACGGCTTCAAAGGTGTGGCAGATCTCACCGACCCTCACGGTGATCCCCGTCTCCTCACGAAGCTCCCGCTCAACGGCCTGCTTCAGGGATTCTCCCATCTCTACGCTCCCCCCCGGGATGGCCCACTCCCCAAAGGCCGGCGGCTTTCCTCGGCGGACCAGGAGGACCCGGTCGTCCTTGATCACCACACCGCCCACGGCCAACCGGGGCTCGTCCGGGTACTCGGCGCCCATCCGTTCCCCCGCATTTGAGGGTGCGACCCACAAAGACTCGCCCCCGGCCCCCCCTACTTGTTCACGAAAACGGTCACGGCCGCGTTCGCCACAACGATCTGATCGCAGTCCGGCGCGAGCTGGGGAACGCAGAGCCCCTGGGCCATCATGCCGCCCGACACGGAGGTGACGCTCACCCTTCCGAAGGGCAGCATGCCCTTGACCTTCTCGAGATCCACTTCCTCCGGCTTTGGCGTGGCCACGAGGACCTCCACCTCCATCTGGTTCGGGTCCTCGAGGCCCACGATCTCCAGGAGCCCGCAAAGACAGTTGCTGGAGATCGCATCCTTGACCGCCCGGCACGCTGCTTCGGTCACATCCTCCCCGTGTAGGTCGGCCCCGGTCCCGAGTTCTACGATGAAGCGCTTTCTCGTCATGGCTCTTTCTCCTTACGGATTCCTGCTTGTGAGCTTTCCTACTCGGACAGTATCAGGATCGCCGGATTCTCGATCCGGTCCCGCAGCCCTGCCAGGAACGTCGAAACGGGCGCACCGTCCAGGACCCGGTGATCGAAGGTCAGGCTCACCGGCATGAGCGACCGTGCCACCACCTGGCCTTCCACGATGGCGGGCCGATCGACGATCGAACCGGTCTGAAGGATCGCAGACTCGGGCTGGTTGATGATCGGTGTGCCGTGGGCCCACATGTTGCCGAAGGTGCCGGTGTTCGTCAGGGTGAAGGTCGAGCCGGTCACGTCGTCGGGAAGGATGGTCCCCTCCCGCGCCTTGGCCACCACGGACGCAACGGCCTGGTTGATCTCGCCCAGGGACTTCTGGTCCGCGTTCTTCACCACAGGGACGATCA
>JAUWSZ010000246.1 GCA_030609865.1 bacterium
ATATCTCATAAAAAGTTTATCAGACTTCGGCCTCCCTGACGATCTAGTGGGGTGACTTGGAAGCCTAACCCATCTGGAGAGAAAAACATCTTGGCAGTTGAAGGCATCAAGGATACCCTGACGGAGTGCTTTCGTGGCGCCCTGCTCGGCACCATGGTGGGAGATGCCCTGGGCATGCCGGTCGAGGGCGTATCCAACTCCGTGATCCGGGCCCGCTACGACCTCGTTACGGAGATGCTCCCGGCGCGGCTGGGGCGAGGTACGTACACGGATGACACAGAGATGATGATCGGACTCGCCGAGGCCCTGTTGGACACGCCAGGGCGGTTGGACAAGGATCGAGTGGCTGCGCGTTTCGGAGAGAACTACAACCCGGATCGCGGCTACGGAGGGAACACGCAGAAGATCCTCGCGGCCATACGGGAAGGGATCGCCTGGCCCGATGCCACCACGACACACGCACTGCCAGGGGGTTCGTATGCGAACGGGGCCGCCATGCGTGTGGCGCCGGTGGCCCTCGCCTTCTATCAAGATGCCAAGGCCACGGTCCAGGCCGCGGCGCAGCAGGCCGAGATCACCGGCCATACCCACCCGATCGGGCGAATCGGGGCTTGCCTCCAGGCGATCGCGATTCGCTGGGCGATCGTGAGCAGGGCCCAAGGGGCGGAATTGGATGCGAAATCTTTCCTGAAGAACCTCAAGCTGGCCGGTCCGAGGGAGTTCGTGGACGCACTCGCGTGGATCGCGGAAAACCTTGCCGCGTCCCCGGACGAGGCCGCCAACCACCTGGGAACGAGCGCACAGGCCTCCTGCTCTGTCTCCGCCGCCCTCTGGGCGGTCCTCTCCTGTCCGCAAGACCCCGAGATGGCAATCATTCGAGCCGTGAACCTGGGTGGCGATACAGACACCATCGGGGCCATGGCCGGCGCGGTTGCCGGCGCCTATCATGGAGCCGAGGCCCTTCCCCGGCGTTGGACACAAGCACTCGAGGAAGGGGGCAAAGGGAAAGGGTATGTCATCGAGCTGGCAGACCGGCTTCTCGATATCGCCACAAAAGAATAGAGAACGCCTTTCGCTGCTTTTCAGATTTCCGTTTCTGTGGAATACTGATAGCATACTTCTCATGAGGATTACCGGCTCGGTCGATCGAGGTCCCCATGTCCGAAACAAGACCCCCGGGCAACGACCCGAACAGATCATCCCCCTCCTCGGAAACGACGCCTGGGCAGGGCCGGCCTGACCGCATCCAGCAAACGATCTTCCTGATTCGAAAGCTGATGCAGTCAGGCGCCTACTACACCAAGGAGTTGAACAAGAAGTACAACGTCAGCGCCCCACAGATCGCCTGCCTGCTGGCCCTCCTGGAGGGCGGCCCGATTGCCCTTTCCCAGATCGCAAGGAAGATCATGGTGAACTCGAGTACGCTCACCGGCATCATCGACCGTCTGGAGAACAAGGGCCTTGTGGCGCGAACGCGAACCTCCCAGGATCGGCGGGTGATCACCATCGAACTGACTCCCGCAGGCCGGGACCTCGCTGAGAACGCTCCACCCCCCATCCAGATGAAGATCGACGAGGGCCTGAAACAGCTCGCTGAGGAGGAGAGGGAACAGATCATCCAGGCCCTCTCTAAGCTCGCCGAGATGATAGACGCGCAAGAGCTGGGGCCGGCGCCGGAGCAGGAAATCCGCTGACCCCCCCCCGCTTGACACAACTCACTCGTCCTCAATGCGGTACTTGCCCCCAGAAAACCCTTGACAGCGAAGACACGTTCTATTAAAGTATTTTGATCTGAAAAGAAATGTGTTCCGATTGTTTCAAAAGGAATCTCTTTTTGTGCTTTTCAGATGGGTGCCCTCTCAGAATAGGACGATCATGACCGTATAGAAAGAACCGGACCGCATTCAGGAAGTGATCCACCTGATACGCAAGCTCATGCAGGCAGGGGAACGGTATACCAAGGAGCTGAACAAGAAGTTCAGTGTGAGCACGCCCCAGGTCGCCTGCCTTCTGGCCCTGCTCGACAACGGGCCCATCGCCCCGTCGCAGATCGCCAAGAAGATCATGGTGGAATCCAGCACGGTCACGGGCATCATCGATCGTCTCGAGCAGAAGGGGCTGGTCGCCCGAACGCGGGTTTCCCAGGATCGCAGAGTGATCACCATCGAGCTGACCGATTCAGGCCGGAGGCTCGCTGAAAACGCCCCACCACCGATCCAGCACAAGATCGTCAAGGGCCTGAGGAAGATCGACGAGGGAGATAGGGCGCAGATCATCGAAGCCCTCGCCCGACTGACGGAGATGGTAGACGCGGAGGAGATGGACGAAGAGGGTGAGGCCGGTTTTGTCTAAGGGCCCGCGAGGAGATCTGTTGATGAAGACGGAGCAGGTGGAGAGATCCAGGGCACTGCTGGGCGAGAAAACGGTCAACATGCTCCGGCAGGTTCATCTGGACGCATTGTGGATACTCGAGAACCTTGGCGTCGGCTGCAAGGAGCCCAGGATACTCGAAGCCTTCAAGAGGCTCGAGGCCGAGGGGTTGGCCGTGGTCTACGAGGACCGGGTCTATGCGATGTCCGGGCTGGTCGAGAAATGCCTTCAGACGGTCCCGGGAGTGGATGAGTTCTTTGTGCCCATGGAGAGCTTCTTCATCGGGGGAACGGCACCCTATGTGTACGATGACGAGGCCGGCAAGGGAGGCCTGTTGCCCACGCCGGAACACGCGGTCCGGATCGCCCGGATCGCCGAAAAGAGCAAGGTGGTCGGCGGCATGGGAAGAGGCATCAAGCTCAAGGACGAAGTCCAGCAGATGAGCATCATGGCCGAGCACTGCAGCAAACCGCTCTACTTCGCAGTGACCTCGGATGCCGCCCTGGCAAGGGCAAAAGAGATCTACGAGCAGAGAAAGAACCTTATGATCGTCTTCTGCGTTACCCGGCCTCCGCTGGAGGTCAACGAAAACTTCTCTGAGCACTTCGTCAAGGTGGTTCAGGCCGGGTTGCCCGTCTTTATTTCGGCCATGCCCATGGCGGGGATCAGTGCACCGTTCTGCTACAACGGCGTGCTGGCCATGACCCATGCCGAGGTGCTCTTCGGTATCTGCACCGCCCAGCTGATCCGCCCGGGCATCACCTGCGTCCACGCAGGTTTTCCCACGATTGCCGACCCGCGAATCGAATATAACCCGAACTACGGCCTGATCAGCCACAATTACCTCAACATCCTCATGACCCATTTGAACCTGATGCTCGATCTGCCCACGTTCCAGAACGCAGGGGCGACCCACGAGGAACATTTGACGGAAAAGGCGTATGAAGACGCTCGTATGGGGCAGGCTCTCTGCAAGAAATACGGATTCCACATGATCCGCCATCCTTTTGCCTTTCTCCGTTACCTCATCGATTTCTCCTTTGAGAAGCTCGAGAAGGCGATCCGGATCGCCGAGGAGGTCACGGCAGACGACGCACCCGAAGTGGAGCCGGCCATGTACGACGAGAGAGGCATGGAATCGATCCGAAGAGTCGGCCTCCGGATGTACATGGAAGACCCGTTGACGACAGCCAATCTGGGGAAGATTTTCGTGAAATAGACCGTCTAGGAATTCTCGAGAAAAACGGGAGGAAGGAAAATGGCAGCCATTGCAGGCATCGTTTCATCGAACGGAAAGAGTCTGGAAGCAGGATCCAGGGAAATGGGGGAGATCCTGGAGCAGATGCGCCATCGGGGCCCTGACAACACCATTGTGCGGTCCCTGCCGGATGGCCGAGGAACGCTCGGCGCCAACGAGATCAATCTCACACCGGAAAGAACAAGTTGCACCGCTGTCTGGAAGCCCCCCTTCATCCTGTTCGACGGAGAGCTGTTCAACGAGAGGGCCGAAGGACAGAGTGACGTCGAATTGTTCGAGGAGTACTACCTGAAATACGGAAAGGACTGCTTCAAACACCTCGACGGGTCGTTTTCCTGCGCCATCGTCGAAGAGAACGAGACCATCCTGGCCCGCGACCCCGTGGGGGCAAGGCCCCTGTTCTACGGTGCAGAGAACGGCTCACTCTGTTTCAGCACCGAGATGAAGGGACTGAGGGATTATGTCCGGTTCGATGTCATCGAGCTCCCTCCAGGACAGTTGTACAGCACGCAGGAAGGAACCAGGCCCTTCGAACCGTATGCCCCGGAAATACCTGAAATCGGGAATCTCAACGAGACCGCCCAAACGCTCAGGGAACTCGTCATCGAGGCGGTTCGGAAAAGGGTCGAGGGCGTGGGTGGAGTTTCCTTAAGTGGCGGTCTGGACAGCTCGATCGTTGCCGTGATCGCCAAGGAATTCAACCCGAACCTGAAGCTTTTCACCGGTTCGATCAAGAAAGCACCCGGCCCGGACCTGGAGCACGCCAAGCTCATGGCCGATTTCCTCGGTCTCGAGCATCATATCTACCTCATCACGGATGAGGACATCATGGACTTCATTCCAGATGCAGTCTGGTACCTGGAGAGCTTTGACGAGGACTGCATCTCCGGGATCATTTCCAACTACTTCGTTTCAAGACTGGCAAAGGAGCACACCAATTCCATCCTGGTCGGAGAAGGGGCGGATGAGCTGTTCGGAGGGTACCGCATGGTGCTCAAGAGCCCCAAGGTGACCGGTGATGATCACCGCGAACAGCTTGCGCAAAGGCTGCTCGACATCTCCTACAACACCGCACTCCGGCGTCTCGACCGGGGATGGATGGCCAATGCGGTCGACTATCAGACCCCGTATCTGGATCAGAAGATCGTGTCATTCAGCCAGAAGATCCCGATGAAGTGGAAGATCCACGGCGAAAAACAGGTGGAGAAATTCATCCTGAGGGAGGCCTTTCGGGACATGCTACCTGAAAAGATCGCCAATCGTGAGAAGCTGAGGTTTGCCATGGGCGTGGGTACCGACGACGTGATGGACGATCTGGTCTCCGACGTGGTCGACCCGAAGGAAATCCAGGACAGGCCGAACGCCGCCTATGGGTTGCCTTACGCCTCTTTCAAAGAGATCTACTACTACGACGAGTTCCTGCGATTCTTCCCGCCTGCATACGAAAAGCAGACCGTGCGGTGGGACCCGTTCAAATAACAGGGACGAAACGTGGCGAGACTTGGGGCCCTGCCGCTTCGGCCGAGGTGACGCTGTTCGTGTCTCGAAACGAGGAGAGGAGGGGAAGAGGGAAAATGGATCTGGAAGCGAGCGGCCTTCTCGAGAAGATACACCAGGACGCCCTCACTGTGC
>JAUWSZ010000680.1 GCA_030609865.1 bacterium
AAATGGCCAGGAGAACCATGGCCGGAAGGATCCAGAACAGATAGAGATACTCAAGCGCCGCAAAATTCATCAGGGAATCTTTCTGAAACGCGTGTTTTCCAAAACAAATCCCGCCAGAATGAGCAGGAAGCCCGGGAAGGCGAATTGGGCAAACAGCTCTTCATACTCCATGTACTCCTTGACCTTTGCCTCGCTCCTCTCCATCTGGTCGATCTGTTCGTAGATCTCCTCGAGGCTGGCCGTATCCTCGGCACGAAAATAGGACCCTCCCGTTACGTCTGCGATATGCTTCAGGGTTTCCTCGTCCAGATCCACCTTCTGGTAAACATATCGTTTGCCGAAGAGGGTCTCCATCAGGAAGGGAGACTCGCCTTCCACCCCGACCCCGATCGTATAAACCTTGACCTCGTAAGTCTTCGCAATCTCTGCCGCCGTCTCCGGCGCAATCCTGCCCGCGTTGTTCCGTCCGTCCGTCACGAGGATGATCACCTTGCTCTCGCCCGGGACCTCCTTGAGCCTCTTGACGCCGGTGGCCAATGCGGACCCCAGGGCCGTGGAATCGCCCGCCATTCCGATCTCGATCCGGTCCAGGAAGCTGAGCAGGACCCCGTAGTCCATCGTCAGGGGGCACTGGGTGAAGGCCTGCTCCCCGAACACCACCATGCCGATTCGGTCGTTCTGCCGCTTCTGGATGAACGCCTTGACCACTTCCCTGACCACGTCCAGGCGATCCGTCCTCCGGCCCTCCCGCTCGAAATCCAGGGCCCGCATGCTCCCCGAAGTGTCCAGGCAGAGCATGATGTCGATTCCCTCTGTCAGGATCTCGATCTCCTTCTGGCCGGCCTGGGGCCGCGCCAGCGCGACGACACAGAGCCCGATTCCCATACATCGGAACACGATCAGGCAGTGTCGAAGCTGGACCGACAGGGAAGGGGGAATCCTGCCGAAGGGCGCCAGGCTGGAGAACTGGATTCGCGCCGCACCTCTCCTATCCCAGTACCCGTAGAACACGGGAACCAGAACGAGACCGAACACGAGAAGCCATGGATCTTCGAATCGGAACATGTCCTCAGGCAGCCTCCTGGATGTCTTCCGTCTCTGCTGCGCGCTCCATGAACGAGACCAGGCGGCTGCGCCACGTCTCTGTCTCTGCCGGCCGGGGTTCCAGGCCGCGGTACTTGACCGGATCGGTTTCCTCGAGGAAGGACCGGGCCGCTTCTTTCAGGGCCTTGTCCAGGTGCTTGGCCCTGCGCAGGCTCACGAGGATCTCCTCGGTTGTCTGTTCAGCCGCCGGGACGTGAAACCTCCCCTCCAGGTACCGGCGGAAGATCAGAGACAGGCCGAAGACGTACTCCCGGTATCGCGCCTCTTCCAGGAGCCCGGTTGCTTCCAGGTTTTCGAGCTCATCCATTGCGATCTCTTCCGGCGTCCGATGCGCTTCCTGTGACCGCCTCTTCCTGCGGAAGTAGAGAACGAGGCCCACGAGCAATCCGAGGATCACCAGGCTTCCGAGCAACAGAAGGGGCCACCAACGAGGAATCTCTCGCTTTGCCTTCTCGAGGGGCTTCAGGTCCCGGATGTCCTGCTCGTCCGTTGTCTGGCCGAGGACGGATTCGACCTCTACGAAGATCTGCTTCGTCTCGGCCACCTGATCTTTGCCTTCCGAGTCGGTGTAGGGGACGCTTACAGCCGGCAGAACGTACGAGCCGGCGAGGTCCGCTTTCAACTCGTACCAGCGCTGACTCCAGATTTTCCCCTCTCTCTTTTTCGGGCCTTCCTTCCCCATGTCTACGATCCGAAGACCTTGAATGCGTGCGCCCACCTCGGGCAGCTTAGCGGAAATGCTCGGGTCGGCCTCCAGGGTGACACGGAAGGTGATCGGCTCCCCAATCCTGGCCTTCGCAGGATCCGCGTGAGCCGTCAGTTCGACCGGGGTGGAGGCGCCGGGGGCATCCGGAGGGGCAGACTCGTTGCCGTCGGGGGGGCACCCGGCGAAGAGGATGCAGCAGGCGAGGAGGACGGGAATGCGGATTGTCGCAGCGTCTGCCCGAGCAGAAATTCGATGCATTGCGCTCCTCAACAGCGTCTCCCGGCGGCCCCCTCGAGGCCGTGCCGGGTTCATTGAGAGTCTTCCGTCGAAACATCCACGTTTATTGCGCAGATATTGAGGGAAGGTCATGTTGGCTTCAACTTTCACCTTGCGGCGCAAGCCGCATTAGGTTCATTCCTGCGAAGTCCCGCCAGAGGCTTCTTCCCGGGTCTCCCCGCGGATCCGCTCCGGAAACAGCTTCACCTCCGAGGCCTGGAGTGCTTGCTGGATGAGTTCCTTGTACGCCTTTTCGACCCGCTCCCGGGTGAGATCGGCCTCCACCTGCTTCGTCGCCTCCTCCAGGCTGAAGGGCCGTGGGGGGCGGCGCGAAGTGATCTGGAAGATATAGGTTTCCCCGTCCACCCGGATCGGCTCGGTGACGTCGCCCTCCCCGTGATTCGCCAGGGCCTGCCACAGCCGGTTCGGGTCTCCCATTCCGGTCGGGTCCAGGCCTTCTTCGATCCAGTCCCTTACCTTCCCGCCATTCGCACGGGTGGCCTCATCCAGGGAATGCGTCCTCGCCAGTCCGGAGAACTCCTCCCCGTCCGCGAGGGACTGCCGAACCTCCTGGAGTCGATCCGCGTCGACCTTCATCATCCGGATCTGGAACGCCTCCT
>JAUWSZ010000473.1 GCA_030609865.1 bacterium
AATACCTAACTGCTAATACCCAACAAAGCCTTTACCTCTTCACCCACAGCTTCTTCATACCACTGCAACGAAAACCCTCGGCTTGCCCGCATAGTCCTCCAGGACCCGCGACTGGCGGTAGTGACCGGTCTCTTCTGCCACGCCGGCCAGCGCCTCGGCCTGACCCTCTCCGATTTCCAGGACCAGGGCCCCATCGGGCAGGAGGAATCTTGCGGCATTGCTCAGGATTCCGTGGAGGGTCTCCGTTCCCCGGCGCCCTCCGTCCAGCGCAACTCGGGGTTCGTGTTCCCGCACCTCAGGCGACAGGTCGTCCCAGGATTCGGTGGGCACGTAAGGGGGGTTCGAGACGATCAGGTGGAATCTCGCCCTTTCCGGGTGGAGGCCTTCGAGAAGGTTCCCCTGAAAAAGATGGATTCGCTCCGAGCAGTCCGGATGCTCCCTCCGGTTCTTCATGGCTACCGAGATTGCCGAAAAGCTGACATCCAGCGATACGATCTGCGCCTTGGGAAGATGCTTTGCCAGGGCGATGCAGAGGTTTCCGGACCCCGTGCCGATCTCCAGGATCCTCAGCGCCCCCTGCCCGGTCGAACCGGCGTTGTCCCGAACATGCTCGAGCACGTATTCCACCAGGTGTTCGGTTTCGGGGCGAGGGATCAGAACCGAGGGTTCCACAGCAAAGGAGATCGAATAGAACTCGCGCATTCCCGTTATGTAGGCAATCGGCTCCTTGTTCACCCGTCTTCGAATCAGCCCCCTGTAGGTCTGAAGCGCCGACCCAGGAACCGTGTCCTCGTAATGGAGATACAGCGCCAGCCGGTCCTGCTCGAGCACATGTGCCAGAAGCACCTCTGCGTCCAGCCGGGCGGATGCGAGATCGTGCTGGGCGAAGAAATCGGTGGTCCACTGCAGGACACTGCGTACGGTCCAGGGCTTCTCGCCGGCCTGTTCGCTGGCCCGCGATTGCGGGGAGGGTCGCGTTGGCTTGGTTGTCATCGGTTTACGAACATCTAGGTTCATTCACCTTTTTTGCTGGGCCAAGGCTTCGGCCTGGAAATGGGACAGGATCGGGTCGATCAGGACATCCAGTTCGCCTTCCAGGACCTTTTCCAGTTGGTGGACGGTCAGGCCGATCCGGTGATCGGTAACCCGGCCCTGCGGGAAGTTGTACGTTCGGATCCTCTCGCTTCGATCGCCCGTGCCCACCATCGTCTTTCTTTGCTGCGCCATTTCGTCGTGTTGTTCCTGTTCCATCCGGTTCTTGAATCTTGCGGACAGGATGCGCATCGCCTTTGCCTTGTTTTTGTGCTGCGATTTTTCATCCTGGCAGGAGACAACGAGGCCTGTGGGCAGATGGGTGATGCGGACCGCCGAATCGGTCGTATTCACACTCTGGCCGCCCGGGCCGCTGGAACGAAAGATGTCGATGCGCAACTCCGATGGATCGATCTTGACGTCCACCTCGTCCGCCTCCGGGAGGACCGCAACGGTAACCGCAGAGGTGTGGATCCTTCCCTGTGTCTCGGTTTCCGGCACGCGCTGGACGCGGTGCACGCCCGCCTCGAACTTGAGCCTGCTGTACACGCGCTCCCCCTGGATCAGGCCGATGATCTCCTTTAATCCGCCCAGCCCTGTGGGATGGCTGCTCAGGACCTCCACCTTCCACTGCATCGACTCGGCATACTTGCCGTACATACGGAAGAGGTCGGAGGCAAACAGGGCGGCTTCTTCCCCGCCGGTCCCGGCACGGATCTCGAGGAGGATGTTCTTTTCGTCGTTCGGGTCCGTGGGCAGAAGGAGGAGCGTCAGCTCCTTCTCGGTTTCCAGGAGACGCTCCTTCAGGCTCTGGATCTCGGACCTGGCCATCTCCCGGAGTTCCTCCTCCTCCTCGGAGAGCAGTTCCTGATTTTCGTCGATCTGCCTTACCAGGTCCTTGTGCCGCCCGTAGACCGTGAGGATCTCCTGGAGCTGCGAATGCTCCTTTGCGACCCGCTTGTATTCGTGGAGGTTCTGGAAAATCTCGCTCGTGCTGAGTTTTTCCGAGAGTTTCTGGAATCGCTTCTCGACTTCACCCAAATTCTCAAACATCGCGTGGCCTCCGGCCTCCTTCTCGTCTACGGACGAGAACGCTCGCGGTTCTTCGCCGGCAAGATCGTGCACACGTCTCGACTCTGGTTGTGCGGATCGTTGCCATGGGAAGCATGCGTGAGATCAAGAATTCCAGAACCGACGGGGGGAAAACGGGTGGGTTCAGCTCTTTGGCGTGGTCTTTCCGTACTTCCGCATGAATCGTTCAACCCTGCCCTCAGAGTCCACGAGCTTCTGTTTGCCGGTAAAGAACGGATGACAACTGGAGCAGATCTCTGTATTGATCTTTTCCCTTGTCGACCTTGTCTTGAATTCATTCCCGCACGCACACCGTACAACGGTTTCCACGTATTCCGGGTGGATTCCCTTCTTCATAGCGTGCACTCCTTGTGTGAATCCCATTCTGTACAAACCATAATCTTCCCATATTAGCGAAAAACTCGACCCGATGCAATAGTGCTATCCCTGTTCCGAATTCGATTTGTTTGGGTTCCGTCTCTCCTGAAACATAGCGAGATTGCAAGGACATCCCTCTAATCCGAGCCGCTCATGGCATTGAGAAAATCGCGGTTGCTGCGCGTCCTCTGAACCTTGTCCAGGAGGAACTCCATCGCCTCGATCGGGTTCAGAGGCTGAAGCACCTTTCTCAGGATCCAGATCCGATTCAGGTCTTCCTTCTCGATGAGGAGCTCTTCCTTTCGGGTTCCGGAGCGATTGAGGTCGATGGCCGGGAAGATCCTTCGGTCGGCGAGACGCCGGTCCAGCACGAGTTCCATGTTGCCGGTTCCCTTGAACTCCTCGAAGATCACCTCGTCCATCCGGCTTCCCGTGTCGACCAGAGCGGTCCCGATGATTGTCAGGCTGCCTCCCTCTTCGATGTTTCGGGCAGCGCCGAAGAAGCGCTTGGGCCGATGCAGGGCGTTCGAATCCACACCTCCGGACAGGATCTTTCCACTGGGGGGCACGACCGTGTTGTAGGCCCTGGCCAGCCGGGTGATGCTGTCCAGAAGGATGACCACGTCCCTCTTGTATTCCACCAGACGCTTCGCCTTCTCCAGGACCATCTCGGCGACCTGAATGTGCCGCTGCGCGGGCTCGTCAAAGGTGGAGCTGATCACCTCTCCTTTCACGGAGCGCTCCATGTCCGTCACCTCTTCGGGGCGTTCATCGATCAGGAGAACGATCAGGTCGCATTCCTTGTTGTTGGCTGTGGTCGCGTTGGCGATCGCCTGGAGAAGCATGGTCTTCCCGGACCGGGGAGGCGAGACGATCAGTCCCCGCTGTCCCTTGCCGATCGGCACGAGGAGATCCATGATCCGGGTGGAGTAGTTCTCCGGGTCATATTCCAGGTTGACCTTCTCCTCCGGATACAGGGGGGTCAGGTTGTCGAAGAGGAGCTTCTCCCTGGCAATCTCAGGGTCCTCATGGTTCACCGCCTCGTCCTTGAGGAGGGCGTAGTATCGCTCCGAGTCCTTGGGGGGCCGAATCTGTCCGGAAACCGTGCATCCTGTCTTCAGGTTGAAACGCCTGATCTGGGAGGGGGAGACATA
>JAUWSZ010000620.1 GCA_030609865.1 bacterium
CCCGCGTTCGTGGATTCCCTCCTCCGGCTTGCCTCGATTCTCGAGGAGGAGACGCAGTGTCTGGATGAGGTCGCCGAGGAGGCGCTCGAGCGAGTCACGGGCCGAACGCGTTCCGAGGGGGAGGTGATTCTCCAGCGGGATCTCCTGGAGGGACTGCCGAGGGCGATCCAGAGGCGTGTTCTGAGACGGTCGTACGGTCGACTCCAGGGATCGACCGGGGGCCTTTCCTACGTCCACCTGGAGGGCATCTGCGATGCGCTCGGCAAGCTGGAGGGCCGGGTTCACAAGGTGTTCTCCCTGCCCCGTGGAGTTCGTGTCTTCCTGGAATACGAGGCTGTGTACCTGACCCGCAGGGACTTGTGGGAAGCACGGCCTTACGAGATTCCCTTTCGCCTGGGGGACGAAAGGCTGATTCCCGAGGCCGGGATCACCCTTCGTGCCCACCGGGTCGCTTTCGATGGTTCCTTTCCAGGGGGGGGAGAAGACCGGAATTACGCCTGTCTGGATGCGGATCTTGCCGTGGGCGAGATGGTAGTCCGGAATGCTCGCCCGGGCGATCGGTTCCGTCCCCTCGGGTTGGGAGGGGAGAAGAAACTCAAGGATTTCTTCATCGACGAGAAGATTCCGCGAAGCCTGAGGCAGCGAGTTGCCATCCTAGAGATAGGAGGAAGGGTGGCGTGGGTGGTCGGCTATCGGGTCGACGATCGCTTCAAGGTCTCGGAAGGGACCCGGACGGTGATCCGTCTCCAAGCGCTTCCCAGGGACCAGGGAGAGGGAACCTGGCCAAGAAAAATCAGTCAAATCAAGCGATAAGACAAGAGAAGGCCTCAGTTTTTGTTGAATTGTGCCGATCCCCAGTGTAAGATTATAAGAAGTGTCTCTTCCATGCACCCAAGCGGCGGAGAAAAAGCTCCTGCCGGAGGGGAAGGGGCCGACTCTAAATAGAAAAGCGAGATAACGTAACGTGAATCAATTCTACAAAAGTCTTGCCCTTTGGCTCACCATAATTCTGTTGTTCATGCTTCTCTACAGCGCCGTTAGGAACCAGAAAGTCGACAAAGTGAACCTGTCCTACAGCCAATTCCTGGGCTATGTAGAGGAGGGAAGGGTCACGCAGGTCACCTTTCAGGGCAATCATCTGATCGGCCAGACGTCGAGCGGCAGCACCTTCGAGACCTACATGCCGGAAGATCCGGAACTGATGAAGAACCTGCGGGAAAACCGTGTGGAGATCATCGTCAAGCCCGAGGGAGAGTCGAAATGGTACATGACGCTCCTCGTTTCCTGGTTTCCGATGATCCTGCTGATCGGTGTCTGGATCTTCTTCATGCGGCAGATGCAGGCGGGTGGCGGAAAGGCGATGAGCTTCGGGAAGAGCCGGGCTCGACTGCTCACCGAGAATCAACAGAAGGTGACCTTCGAGGACGTGGCGGGCATCGATGAGGCCAAGCAAGAGCTCGAAGAGATCATCGAGTTCTTGAAGGATCCGAAGAAGTTCACCCGCCTGGGAGGAAGGATTCCCAAGGGGGTCCTGCTGGTCGGTCTCCCGGGCACAGGGAAGACCCTTCTCGCACGGGCCATCGCGGGCGAAGCGAGCGTGCCCTTTTTCACGATCAGTGGCTCGGATTTCGTCGAGATGTTCGTCGGCGTTGGGGCCTCCCGGGTGCGAGACCTGTTCATTCAAGGGAAGAAGAATGCACCGTGCATCATCTTCATCGATGAGATCGACGCCGTGGGCCGGCATCGAGGCGCCGGTCTCGGGGGAGGGCATGACGAAAGGGAACAGACCCTGAACCAGTTGCTCGTCGAGATGGACGGGTTCGAGTCGAACGAGGGGGTCATTCTCATCGCGGCCACGAACCGGCCGGACGTGCTGGATCCGGCGCTCCTGCGACCGGGCCGATTCGACCGTCAGGTGGTCGTGCCGAAGCCCGATATCATGGGCCGCCTCGGCATCCTCAGGGTGCATACGCGCAAGATGCCCCTGGCCGCCGACGTGGACCTCGAAATTCTCGCGAGGGGGACGCCCGGGTTCTCGGGCGCAGACCTGGAGAACCTCGTCAACGAGGCCGCCCTCCTGGCCGCCCGCACGAACAAGCAGTACATCGGCGCGAAAGACTTCGAGATGGCCAAGGACAAGGTCATGATGGGCGCGGAACGCAAGAGCATGATCATCAGCGATGAGGAGAAGCGAAACACAGCCTATCACGAGGCAGGACACGCGCTCGTTGCCTGCCTCCTGCCGGGCACCGATCCCATCCACAAGGTTTCGATCATCCCCCGCGGCATGGCCCTTGGCCTTACCCAACAGCTTCCCTTGGACGAAAAGCATACCTACCCTCGGAATTACCTGATGAACAACCTGGCCATCCTCTTTGGAGGTCGCGTGGCGGAAGAGCTCGTCCTCGGGGAAATGACGACCGGCGCAGGAAACGACATTGAACGGGCCACGGGGCTGGCACGAAAGATGGTTTGCGAGTGGGGCATGAGTGTAGAAATGGGGCCTCTGACCTTTGGGAAGAAGGACCACGAGATCTTCCTGGGCAAGGAACTGTCCTATCCCACGGATTACAGCCCGGCTACCGCGGTTCAGATCGACGACGAGATTCGAAAGATCGTGATGGAGAACTACAACCGGGCCAAGGAGATCCTCACGGAGAACATCGACAAACTCCATTTGCTCGCCAACACCCTCCTGGAGAAAGAAACTGTCGACGGCGAGGAGATTCAGGGGATCGTCTTCCGGGAAGGAGAAGGTACCGAAGTCCGGGAAAATGCGGCTGCGGTCGCCTCGGATGAGCCGCGTGGCCAGGGCGATAGCGAACAAGAACCCCACACCCCAGAGGACAGGGACGAAGAAGAAGCGAAGCTAGCGATTCCGCCGTTGGGACTGAAAAGCCAAGAGGAGGGGGGGTAGCTGATCTTCCCTTGTCCTTCAACTAAATTTACACCTTCCG
>JAUWSZ010000674.1 GCA_030609865.1 bacterium
ACGGATTGTCGCGATCGGCAAAGAGGCAAAACGGATGATCGGCAGGACCCCTCCCCAGGTCACGGCCATCCGACCGATCAAGAACGGAGTCATCTCCGACTTCGAAATTACCGAAGAGATGCTCAGGTACTTCATCCTCCAGGCACATCAGCGGAGCACGCTGGCGCGGCCTCGGATGATCATCTGTGTCCCTTTCGGGGCCACGGATGTCGAACGGCGGGCCCTCCGGGAATCCGCCCTCTCAGCCGGAGCGCGGGAGGTCTACCTGATCGAGGAACCGCTGGCGGCGGCGATCGGCGCCGGACTGCCGATTTCCGAACCGGGGGGGAACCTCATCCTGGATATCGGTGGGGGCACCACGGAGGTGGCCGTCATCTCCTTGTCCGGGATCGTGGACACCCACTGTGTGCAGGCAGCGGGCGATACGTTCAACGAGGCGATCCTGCAGTACGTGAAACGGAAATACAACTTGTTCATCGGAGAGAACACGGCCGAACTCGTAAAGATAAGGCTTGCTTCAGCTTGGCATATGGACGAATCCAAGGTGATGGAGGTCAAGGGGCGCGATTTGATCATGGGCCTGCCACGGCGGGTCCTCTTGCGCTCGGGCGAAGTGCGTGAGGCGATCCAGGAGACACTGAACGAGATCGTCGATGCCGTCAAGATCATGCTGGAGAGAACCCCGCCGGAACTGACGGTGGACATCATGGAGCGGGGCATCACCCTAACCGGGGGAGGCAGCCTGCTGGCCCAGTTGGACATCCTCCTTCACAACGAGACGGGGCTGCCCATTCATATCGCCAAAGACCCTGTTGCTTGCGTGGCTCTTGGCTCCGGAAAGACGCTGCAAGAACTCTCCCTGCTGAAGAAGGTGGCGGTGGAAGGTTGAAACACGAGCCGGGCAGTCTAGGGGTGTGAGACAGGGCATCGAACCAACAAGAAACACCCTGCCACTGACGGATCATGGGAAAGGTCTTCGCATTACTCGAAAGGCATTGGTACTCGGCCCTCTTTCTGGTGCTGTTGGGCGGTGCTGTTGCCATGCTGTTCTCTCGGGCGGAGAAGCAGCCCGAGTCGCATTCCCCCCAAAGGGCCCTCCTGGAACTCTCCGGACCTTTCCAAAAAGGGATGACCAAGGGCATCGGCTTCTTCGAAGACCTCTGGCAGCGGTACATGTATCTCGTCGAGCTCGAGGAGGAGAACCGGCTCTTGCGCGAAGTCATCGAGGAGATGAAGCAGGAGAGAATCCAGCTGCTGGAATTCCGAGGGGAGAGCGATCGTCTTCGGTCGCTGTTGGGCTTCAAACAGGATTTCCAGAAGCCCCTGCTTCCCGCTGAGATTATCGCGAAAGACCTGAGTGGATGGTTCCAAACCGCTGTCATCGACCGGGGGACGAGGGACGGCATCGAAGAAGGCATGGCCGTTGTCTCCGTACAGGGCATCGTGGGCCAGGTGATGGAAAGTTCGAGAGGCTTCTCCCGTGTATTGTTGATCACGGATCCGAACAACTCCGTGGCAGCGCTGATTCAGCGGTCGCGGGCGCGGGGCATCGTCGTGGGCAACGGTCACCAGTTGTGTCGTCTCAAGTACCTGCACCGGTCCGAGGACGTGAAGCCGGGCGACCTGGTTCTCGCTTCGGGTCTGGACGGGGTCTATCCGAAAGGCGTGCTCATCGGAACGGTCCTCAAGGCGGAAACAAAAGACCCCGAGCTTTTCCAGCGGGTCGCCGTCAAGCCATCGGTGGACTTTCGCAGGCTCGAAGAGGTCATGGTCCTCTGCGAGAAGCGAGACCTGGAGGAAACGGATCGGCCATGAGCTATCTGATCGTCCTCCTCCTCGGCATGGTGGCGGCTCTCCTCCAGAGCACGTTGCTTCGAGCCCTGTTCCCCCAGAGCTTCGTCCCGGATATCCTGCTGCTGCTCGTTCTCTACGGAAGTCTTCTTTTTCCGTTTGGGAAGGGCCTCCTTCTGTCCTTCGCGCTGGGCCTGCTCTCTGATCTGTTCTCCGGGGCGCCTGAAGGCCTGAACGCCCTGTTCTCGATCACCCTGTTTGTGATGAGCAAGGCGATCCAGGCTCGCGTGTTCATGAAGGGATTCCGGGCGATATGGGGCCTTACGATTCTGGCTTTCGCCCTCAAGGTCCCCTATTACGCCCTGTTATCCGTCCTGTTCGGGCTCCACTTTCCCACAGCCACAGATGGGGTGCTCATCTGGATGGGCGAGTTCGTCGCCAGCCTTTTCTTGATGCCGGTGCTCTTCTATGTCGTCTCGATGGCCCTCGGGCTTCGGGGAGGATGGTTCCTGCAGCACCAGAGGTCGAATCCTGCATGAAACGACTCCGCAACTACCCCACCATGGACCACCGACGCTCTTTTCTGGCTTGCAGTTTCTGTTTCGTCGCCGCCTTTGCGATCCTTCTGGCCCGCCTCGCCTACTTTCAACTCTGGAGCGGGGAAGCCTTCCGGAACCTCTCGGAGAACAACCGAATCCGAGTCACGGAGATCCACGCACCCCGGGGCAGGATTCTGGACGCAAACCACGAGACCCTCGTGGACAATCGTCCCTGCTTCGATGTGACGGTGATCCCCGAGGAGGTGCAGGACTACACGTCCCTGGAAGAGACCTTGTCACGCCTCTCCCCCCTGCCTCCCGAGGTTCTCAAGGAGAAGCTTGCCGCGATCCGGAAGGGTATCCCCTTTCGTTCCTACGTTCTCTGGAAGGACGCATCGTGGGAC
>JAUWSZ010000240.1 GCA_030609865.1 bacterium
ATCTTCGGGGTGTCCCGATGAAACGCTTCTTTGCTCTCCGCTTCAAACAACTCCACATTCGCCTTGTTCGTGCCGGTCACGCGCACGTGCATGAAAGAATCGAGAGCCTCCTGGGGGTGATCCTCGAAATAGGCCGTGCGGTCCTCAATCCCCGTGCTTCGCAACTCGTCAACGTAGGTCTTCAGGGAAGAGGCATCCACCTCCCACAAGGCGACCGGAGATTCGTCGAAAAGGGTCCGATACCTTGCTTCGCTCTCGCGCAGGGCAATCTCGACTCGTTTTCGCTCGGTGATGTCACGGAGAACGACAAGAGCAACCGGCTTTCCGTCGATTTGAATGATCTGTCCGAGGCCCTCGAAGAGGATTCGGCTTCCGTCAGCACGCTGGACCTGGATTTCTCTTGCTTGCCCCAGCGCCTCGTCTCGGGCGACATTTCTGAACAGCTCTTCGACATAATCCTCCGATCCTGGCGCCACGAACTTCATATAAGGAAGGCCGACGATTTCCTCGTACGGCATGAAGACCAGTTCGGATGCGGTTGGGTTTGCGTCAAGGATTTCGCCGGTCTCGGGGTCAACGAGAATGATCGCATCGAGAGAGCCTTCGAAGATGGTACGGAACCGCTCTTCACCCTCTCGAAGCGCCTCCTCGACCCGCTTCCGAAACCGGATCTCCTGTCGGAGTCTTCTGTTCGTATCTTCCAGTTCGGTGGTCCGCTCCGCCACGAGGCCCTCGAGCGCATCCTGGTGTTTCCGCAGGGCTTCTTCCGTTCGCTTCTGCTCCGTGGTGTCAAGGAGGAACCCCCTCAGGCCAACGAGCTTGCCATCGATGAAGACGGGTGTAGATCGCAGCAAGACCGGAAAGGTGCTCCCATCTTTTCGCTGTGCCGTGTACTCCGACGTGCCGACCTCTTCGCCCCGAAACAGCCTCCGGATATTCTGTGCGGCCCTTTCCCTGTCAGCCGGGACCAGCAAGTCGGTGGCCTCAAACCCTTTCGCCAGGTCTTCCTGCGAGTATCCTGTAAACTCGATGGATTCTCGATTGACAAACGTGATCGTGCTGGTTGTATCCATGTTGAAAAGGATTACGGGCAACAGCTTTGCGAACTCCCGGATTCGCTCCGCCTCGAGTCGGAGTTCCTGTAGCGCCTTCTTTTCGGCGAGGTTTTCGGCCTCGAGGTCCTTGACCCTTTGCGCGAGTTCTTCGTAGGTCGGTTCTCCGGCCACGGGTGCCACTCCTTCTTCATCCTGAGGAAGAGACCTGGTCGTCTTGACCAAGAGATTATAATATAAATCTAATTCTGATAACAAGCTCTTCCTTGACCTCATGTGCCTCCTCTCCTATCTTGGGCCTATCCGAAGAGGAATCCTGCTGAAGTCAATTTTCCATACAGGGGACCCGCGATGAACGAGAGAGAGCGTTTTCGTCGTTTGTTTCGAAGAGCACCGGTAGACAGGCCCCCCCTGCTCGAAGAAGGAATTCGAGAAGAGGTGATCGATCGGTGGCACGCCCAGGGATTGCCCGCCCACAAGAACCATCTGGAGGTCTTCGGCCTGACACCCCACGAGAACATCGAACCGGATCTGCGCTTTCGGCCCCGGTACTTCGGCCGGATTCTCGATCTCTCGGCCAGGGGCTACAGGCGGGCCTTCGATCCATCGCCGAACCGATTCGGAGAGGAGTGGGAGGACACGGGAAGCAGGCTCGGAGACAGGGATCACATCGTCGGTATCTGGGCGTCCCGGGGATTCTTTCAGGCCCTGGGCGTGGGGGACTGGGCGACGCTCGAGCAGGTCCTGGACGGCGTGATCGATCACCCGAGAAAGGTACGCAACCGCCTGGAAATGTACGGCGATTTTTGTGCGCGCATGCTGGAAACGGCTCTGGACGAGGTGGACCCGGAATTCATCTTCTTGAGCGAGCCGATCTCCGACAACAAGGGGCCCCTGATCTCACCTGCCATGTTCGAGGATTTCATGATTCCGGTGTACGAGAGGATCATCTCCGTCGCCAGGGCGCACGGGTGCGAGCAAATCCTCGTCAGCACGTACGGCAATACGGCCAGGCTGCTTCCCATCATGATCGAGGCGGGGGTTACGATCCTGTGGGTCTCGGAGGCGGCCGAGGTTCCCGAGATCGACTACCGCAGTCTGCGTCGTCGGTACGGGCCCGAACTCGGTCTCATTGGTGGCATCCCCCTCAGCATCCTCCGGTCCGGGGAGCCTAAGAACATGGAACGCAGGCTCCATGAGATCGTCACACCCCTAATGGAAGCCGGCCGCTACATACCCCTTGCCGGCGGACGGGTTCGGGAAGAGGTCCCGTGGCCCGTGTACAGGCGTTACCGTGAAATCCTGG
Organism: bacterium; assembly: GCA_030609865.1. The sequence continues at coordinate 2,359 of JAUWSZ010000240.1, forward strand.
CGAAGTTGATCGATTGATTTTTGTACAACAGACTTGCCATTTGTTGAAAGGAGGTCATCATGAAACTCACAAGCAGTGCGTTTGCCCAGGAAGAGAAAATCCCGTCCAGGTACACGTGCGACGGGGAAAACGTCAATCCTCCCTTGGAGATTGCCGACGTGCCGGCAGGGGCGAAGAGTCTCGTATTGATCATGGACGATCCGGACGTGCCGAAGAATCTCCGGGAGGATGGCATGTGGGACCACTGGGTCGTGTTCAATGTACCCGCGAGTGTGCGGGAGGTTAGAGAGGGGGAGGAGCCTCCGGGTACGCACGGAGCCGGGACAGGCGGAAACGAGGACTACTACGGGCCCTGTCCTCCGGACGGGGAGCATCGGTACTTTTTCAAGCTGTACGCCTTGGACACGGATCTGGACCTTCCGGCAAAGGCATCAAAGGCACAGGTCGAACAGGCAATGGAGGGACATATCCTCGAGAAGGCGGAGTTGATGGGGAAGTACGAGAGAACTGGTTGATCCTCCTTTGCATCTTCCCGGTGATTCAAAAAAGCGCCTCGTTCTGGTAAGCTGTCTGCCAGGCAGAGTGGAGAACGAGGCGGTAGCCGGCGTTCCCGTTTTTTCCCAATCGCCTGCGGGAGCAGGCCGTTATGAGAGAAGGGCAGCCAATGACGGATTCGACACATTCCATTCTGGGCATTATCGGGAACACGCCGATGCTGAGGCTGACGCGTGTTGCCAGGGGCGAGATCCTGGCAAAGGCCGAGTTCTTGAACCCGGGAGGGAGCATCAAGGACAGGATCGCCCTGTATATTATCGAGCAGGCCGAGAAAGAAGGGGCCCTGAAGCCGGGCAGCGTGATCGTGGAGGCGACCTCCGGGAACACGGGCATCGGATTTGCCCTGGTGGGCGTCCGGAAAGGGTATCGTGTCATCATCATCATGCCCGAGAACATGAGCGAAGAGAGAAAGAAGATCATCAAGGCATTGGGGGGGGAACTGGTGCTCACGCCCGCCGAACTCAGCCTGAAAGGGAGCCTGAGCAAGCTGGAAGAGATCCGACAGGAGGTCAAGGACACCTTTGTGCCCGGCCAATTCACGAACCCGAAGAACCCGGAGTGCCACTATCTCTTCACCGGGCCCGAGATCTGGGAACAGAGCAACGGACAGGTGGACATCTTCGCCGCAGGGGTCGGAAGTGGTGGGACCCTGATGGGCGTGGGAAGGTTTCTGAAGGAGAAGGACCCGAACATACAGATCGCTGCGGTCGAACCGAAGAACAGCGCCGCGCTTCTCGGCAGAGAGCCCGGCCTGCACATGATTCAAGGCATCGGAGACGGTTTCGTCCCCGATGTAGTCGACAGGAACATGATCGATATCGTCATGACCGTCTCGGATGAAGATGCGGTTGAGATGACGAGAAGAATCGCCCGGGAGGAAGGGGTTTTGGTAGGCACCTCTTCGGGCGCAAACGTGTGGTGCGCCTCCCGCCTCTCGAACAAGCGTCAGCGTGTCGTCACGGTCCTCCCCGACCGTGCGGAACGCTATTTCAGCACAGCTTTGATCTAATCCGGAAGTTTCCCTATTCCATCGGGCCGAACAGCCCGGTTTCCCCCGGAATCTCCGCCGGTTTTCCGGCGATCTCCGCAGGCTCGAACAGCTCGATTCCCTCCGGTGTGGGTGCATCCCCACCGGTTGTCTCCGTAGGCCCGAAAAGCTCGATTTCCCCGGTAACGGTCGTCGTTTCTCCGCCGGTCTTCTTTGGTCGAGTCCGGCCGGGGGAGGGGGGGACGAAATCGAACGGAAGGGGCTCCCGCCTCTTCAGGAGACTTTCGGGGACCTGAATTCTGTTTCCGATCGCAATCCTGTCCGGGTCGATCCCTGGATTGGCCCTTGCGATCACTTTCCAGTTCTGCCACGAGGCGGTGTACCACTGGGCGATGAGGGAGAGCGTCTCTCCTTTCCAGCGAACGACGTGAACATAGGGGCTGGGTCTCGTATCCGTGGAGACCGGTTCGACGTCGGCGGGGGCTTCAGGTGCGGCGGAAACCGGGGCCCCGGCCTTGGGTGGAGCTTCTTCGGGCGCGACAGATGCCGGGGGTTCCGCCACTGCAGGGACTCCTGGGCTGACGGGGGACGGGTCCTCGATTTCGGGCGACCTTTCCACGTCTGCGGGGCGGGATTGGGTGCTCACGTGTGCACAGCCCTGGAGGATCCAGAGCGAAACCAGGACAAGAAGGACCCTTACAGCCGTCTTCTGGGGACTCGGGATCATCAGGGACCTGCCTGGATCTGACGCAGGTACGTTCGCGCCCTCTGGTTGTTCGGGTTCACTGCAAGGGCTTCCTCCAGGCTGTCGATACACCGCTCTCTTTTCCCCTGCTTCCGTTGGACCGCGGCGAGATTGAACAGGGCCTTGTCCAGGTAAGGCGGTCTCAAGGCGGCAACCCGAAGGAACATCTTCTCGGCACTGCGGTAATCACCGCTTGCCGCACAGACGAAGCCGAGGTTGAAGAACGTGTCAGCGGAACGGTCGTCCAGGTCTGCGGCCTTCCGGTACGCGTGGACGGCCTCAGGGTATCGTTTCGCCTTCGTGTGGATCTTCCCCAGGTCGAAATAAGCCTCCTTGTTCGTCGGGTCGGCTTCGACCGCCTTGGTGAGGAGTCGTTCGGCTCCGGGTTCGCCCCGATCGGAGAGCTCGCCCGCCTGGCGACGCAAGGTCTCGGAATAGAGGTCACGAAGCCTCGGCAGGTCGGCCGGGGTTTCGGCGATCGCATCTTCGAGCAGCCTGACCGCCTGATCGACGTTCCCCTTGTCGATCTCTTCCTGGGCCTGTTCGTAAGGGCTGCGTTTTGCAAGCGTCAACTTGCCGTCCGGCTTGACCGCTACGAGCGGCTCTGCCGGGGTCAACGTGATTGTCTCGGGTCCCTGGCCCTGCGCGGGAGCGGTCGTGG
>JAUWSZ010000548.1 GCA_030609865.1 bacterium
CGGAAGAATGAACCCTCTCAACGGGGGAAGCGTCTTCTCCATTCCATCGATCTCGGTCTCGAGCCTCTTTACTGCATCGTCGTCCAGGTCGGGCAGATCCTCGAAGGCGGGTGAGTCCGGCGTGGTGGCCAGCCGGCCGCCCACACAGAACAGGTCTCTCTGGACCTGCTCCACGGCCCGGCCGACCTGCGGGTTGTCTCCGGCAAGGGAGGCGGCCAGGGCTCCGAGGACGCTGTTCAGCTCGTCCACCTCCCCGTAGGCCTCCACCCGGCTCGCCGCCTTGCTGACACGCTCTCCACTGAAGAGGCTCGTCCTCCCCTTGTCCCCGCTCTTTGTGTAGATCTTCATCGACCCTCCGCTCGGCCTTGCCCGCTTGTCATGTTGGAGTGAAATCATTATCCGGAACAGGGTATTGCCCGTCAAGAAACAAGAAGTCAGGGATCAGGGGTCAGGCCCCGCCGCGCCCCCATGGGCGAAGGGGAAAGGGTCAAGGCGAAAGAGGTCCGTCATCCCCGTGCGGGGATCCAGGGGCTCAGAATTGGTGCTGGGAGATTGCCACGCTTGCGCTCGCAATATCCAGCCCTGACAGATAGGTTGCGTATGTCAGACACTCCGCCATACGGAAACGACGACGTGATCCAAAACGCGGACATTGCGAGGAGCCGGAGGCGACGCGGCAATCGCTTGGCACCGTATCATTCCTTCTCCCCTCGGGGAGAAGGTCAGGATGAGGGGGAGCTTCTGTGCCACCCTCACCCTAGCCCTCTCCCTCAAGGGAGAGGGGATGAACGGCGATGGGTGACGAGTAGAAAGGGACAAGGAAAAGGCCGCTCGAGGAGTCTCTGCCTCAGGCTCGGTGTTCTCCTCATCGGGGCCCTCCTCGCGATCCTCGCCGGCGCATCTCTCTTGCTTGCTTCGGAGTGGAAGACGACCCGGTTCGGCGCCTTCGGGTTTCATTACCGTGCCGATGACGAGAAGCTGGTGAGCTATCTCGGCGGGTTCTCCCAGGAGATAGAGGGTCGGGTCGTAAAAGACCTGGGCCTCGAGAAACTCGACGAGATCCAGGTTACCATTGCATCCACGCACGATGATTTTGGTTCGTTGCAGCCTCCCGGCCGGAAGGCACAGAAATGGGCTGCTGCCCTGGCCTACCCCTCTCAGGACAAGATCCTGATGAAATCCCCCAGGCTCCTGCTCGGAGGCCAGCCCCACTACGAGCAGATCTTCCTCCACGAGGTGGCCCACGTTGCCCTGGATCAGGCATCCAGGGGTGGGCCGCACGAGGGAGGGAGCGAGAAGAACGCCACGCAGCAGGCACGGTCGCCGGCATCCGGAATCCCTCGGTGGCTTCACGAGGGCTACGCGATTTACGTGGCCCGGGAATGGTCGCCCACCCGGGATGTCCTCCTGACCCGTGCCGTTCTGAGAAGGAAGCTCATCCCACTCGGCCGTCTGGTAAGCGGCTTCCCGGAAGACGAGAACCAGGCTCAACTGGCCTATGCCCAGAGTGCAGACCTCGTGCACTACCTGATCGATTCATACGGCAGCGAGGCATTCCACGATTTTGTCATCGCCCTGGGAAAGGGCTGTCGATTCGGGCATGCGTCTCGGACGATCCTGGGGGAGGACTTCCGCACCCTGGAGGAGAAGTGGTACAAGCGCCTGAAGCGGAGGTACACCTGGATTCCCCTACTGACCAGCACGGGGAGTCTCTGGTTCCTGGCCAGCCTGGTCTTTCTGGCCGCCTATGTCCGCAAGAAGTTCGCGGCCCGGGCAAAGGTGGCCGAGTGGTCAAAGGAGGAACTCGACCCGTACAACTAGAGGCGGGGATCGAAATTCCCCGATTCCGGCCCCCCACACTCAGGGGTGTAGCAGGTCACGTCCGTAAACGTGCAGGTCTCTTTGCAGGAGGGACAGGCCTCCGGGGTCCCCTTGTCTACGTCCTCTTGGAACCGGTAGCCACAGCTGTTGCATTTCCACCAGATCTTCTTCAGCATGATTTCCTCCAGCAGGACAATAGAGTCTTTCATTGGAACATCCACGTTTTTGCGTAGATGTTGGGAGAAGGCCATGTTGTCGGGCTGGAGGCGGGACCTGACCCCTTTAGCCCTTTCGCCTTGACCCTTTTACCTTTCACCTTTGACCTGCGGCTCTGCCGCGTATGGTATTGATTCCTCAAAACCGCTTTTCGATTCAGATTCGTTTGCCAAAGACCGGGAATACTGATAATTTATGGGTCAGATCGTCCAAGGAAGATCGTACCCAGCCTGGAGAGATGACCGAGGGGCTGAAGGTGCTCGCCTGCTAAGCGAGTGTGGGGGTTATTCCCCACCGAGGGTTCGAATCCCTCTCTCTCCGCCAATCAAACGAATGAACCCGGCCTTATGGCCGGGTTTTTTTGTTAAAGAAAGAGGTGCGTCCCCTTTTTTCTGAGTTGCCCGGGTCGAGCAGAAGTGGTAGCTTTTCTCGGGACAGCGAAATGGAAAAAAGACGCGAAGGAGGGGGTTCATGGATCTGAACGCTGGAATCGAACGGGCGGCGGAGGTCTTCAAGACAACCCGGAAACTGGTCACCTTCTCCGGGGCAGGCATGTCGGCCGAGAGCGGGATTCCCACCTTTCGGGACCCCGGGGGCATCTGGGACCAGTTCGATCCCGAGGAGGTCGGAACCGGGCCCGGTCTCCTGAACACGCTGTCGCGGATGCCCGAGAAGAACCGCGCCGTCCTCGACGAGACGATCCGCGTCTTTCTGCAGGCGCGGCCCCACCCGGGGCACCTGGCCCTGGGAACCCTGGAACAGATCGGGATCCTCAAGTCCGTCATCACCCAGAATGTGGACAACCTCCACCAGGAGGCCGGGAACAAGAACGTACTCGAGATGCACGGGAATCTGTTCCGACAGCGCTGCCTCGCCTGTGGAGCCAAGAAGCCCTTCGGCCGGGAGGAATACCTCGGAAAGGTGAAGACAGCGCTGGCGGAGATGACGCAGTTCGACTTGCCCTCGATCATGGAGATGCTGCCCAAATGCGATTGCGGCAGCCCGATGCGGCCGGATGTGGTGATGTTCGGAGAGGCGGTTCAGGGGCTCTACGAGTCGTTCCAGGAGGCGGATGACTGTGACGCCATGCTCGTGCTCGGCACATCGGGGGTGGTCTATCCCGCGGCCGCTCTCCCGCAGAAGGCGAAGGAGTCCGGCGCTACGGTGATCGAGATCAACCCCGGGGACAGTGCCTACGTCGGGGTGGCCGACATACGCCTGCAAGGCAAGACCGGAGAAATCTTGCCTCGCATCGTCGAAAAGATCCAAA
>JAUWSZ010000401.1 GCA_030609865.1 bacterium
ACACCCAGGAAGCCTTGTCTCCTGTTTCTGTTGGGACTGGGCTTTGTCTACGGATCCCCGGATCTGCGCATCAACGGGGAAGAACAGGATGTGGATCCGATACGTGCGTTCCAGGTAGGAGGGTCTTGCCTCTTGGTTCGAGTAAGTACCTGGGGCGTATCACCCTGGCAGTGGCCGCGCACATCCCCACATCAACCGCGATCATGCTTGGTGCTTCGGATCCGGTCCAACCTCATTTCGTCTTCTATTCGATCGATCCTCAGAGAACAGCTATCTACCTGGGCGGGTCTGTCAGGATTCTGCCGAACCTCTCGATCGGTGGAGGGGTCAGCATGCTTGCCGGGGCGGAATTCAAAATGAATTTGAACCCCATGTCCTCCACCTTCTTTACCCACCAGTCCCCGAGTAAGTACATCTTCGATCCCATCTTTGGACTCAAGTTCTAGCCTACGAAGTCCCTGTCCCTCGCGGCTGTCTACCGTGATGCCAAGACAGCGAGCCTTGAGCCGGAGTTGAGGATATTCGTGGGAGAGACGCAGGTGCTCCCTACAGTAACCATATTGAATCTCTATAATTATGAGCCCCGGGAAGTCGTGCTCGCAGCCATGTACAGCTTCAGAGAACGGCTCGTTGTCGAGTTTGACCTTGCCTGGATGGACTACAGCAACTACCAGGTATCCACACCACGATACGAGTTCGAAGAGGAGGTGCCCGACTGGGTGAACACGCTGTTGAGCATGAACAATTTTCCGGATCCCGAATTCAGCGACATCTTCGTGCCCCGGCTTGGCTCGGAGTTCATTGTGAACAAATACTTCACACTAAGAGGTGGGTATTACTATCAAGCCAGTCCGGTGCCCGATCAGCGAGGAATCACCAATTACGCTGACGCGGACAAACACGTGATCTCAATCGGCGGAGGCGTGAATGCCTTCCTCCCCCCGAAGATTCTCGAGAGGCCGATCCATATCGATTTCGTGTTTCAAGCACAGATTCTCAAAGAAAGATCCGTGGTCAAGGACGATCCTGAAGACCCGGTGGGGGACTACACGATCAGCGGGAAAATCCTCCTCGGAGGCATCTTCATCAAACACGTATTCTAGGTTGTCCAGTCGCCCGTTCTTCCCTTTCCACGCTGCCACGAGCTGCCATGCGCAGGTGTACCCGGTGAAGGTGAGGAAAGCGAACGAGAGGGAGTGCATGAAGGGTACGCCTGCTATCCAGAGTTCCTGGTTCCGGGTCGCATCTACGTAGTAGTAATCCCCGAACGGGAAGCCCCCGTGGATCGAGCTGAACTCGGCCGCGAAGGCCACGGCGTACCCGGTGATCGTCCAGAGAAGGGTGCGTTTCCAGCCGATCTGCTGAGATGCGACGACGAGGTAGAGGGCGAGAAAAAGGAAGACATAGGGCCGGAGAATGACGGTTCCAATGAGAAGTGAGAGGAAGTCCATGTTCGTGTCCTTTTCAAATAGGCTCTTCCCTCTCCCTTGAGAGGGCTAGGGTGAGGGTTTCACAGAGGCGTCCCCTCATCCTGACCTTCTCCCCGAAGGGAGAAGGGATTATACGGTGCCACTGGATTCCCGCCGGAGCCTGTCCCCGCAATTTTCAGGCGGGGGCGTGAATGACGTCAGTGGATGGTCCACTTGAACATGGTCCACAGGTCCTTCCAGTTGCCCTTCAGGTCCAGGACCACGGCAGGCTCGAAGCCGGAATGCATCATGCACTGATTGCACCGCGGGTCCCGGCCGGAGCTGTAGTAGTCCCAGTCCACGGAGCGCATGAACGTGTCGTAGTCTTCGTAGTGGTCGTCGGTGATGAGGTAGCAGGGCGCCTTCCAGCCTTGAGGGTTGCGCGTCACCGTGCCCCAGGGCGCACAGTTGTATTGTTTCTTGCCCCTGAGGAAGTCGAGATAGAGGGGCGTGGAGAAGAAGCGATACTGCTCGGTCAGTCCGTTGACCTGATCGAATTTCTCGAAGATCTCTTCCCGGTTCAGGAAGTTCTCATCGGACAAGCCGTTGTACTGGTATCCCGGAGAGACAAGGAACCCGTCCACCTTCAGTGAGGCCAGATAGGCGAAGAGGCTGCGGAGTTCAGCGATCTGCGTCGATTTGAACACGGTTGTGTTCGTGGTGACGGAAAAGCCCTTTCTCTTGGCCGTCCAGATCGCATCGGTAGCTGCGCGGAAGACCCCTTGTCGGTTGGCCAGGGCATCGTGGCGCTCGGCCATGCCGTCCAGGTGGACGTTCAGATACAGATGAGGATGCGGCTCGTTTCTATCCACGAATTCGGAGAGCTTGAGCCCGTTCGTGCAGAGGTAGACATGCCTGCCCATGTCGAGCAGCCCCGCCACGATCCCGTCGATCGACGGGTGGAGCAGGGGCTCTCCGCCGCTCACGCTTACGACCGGGGCGTCGCAAGCACGGGCCGATGCAAGGCATTCGTCCGTGGAAAGCAGTTTGTCCATGCTGTCACCGTACTCGCGGATCCTGCCGCACCCCTGGCAGGCCAGGTTGCACGTGTGCAGGGGTTCCAGCATCAGGACAAGGGGAAAGTGCTCTCGTTTCTGCCAACCCATTCTAGCTAGATAGGCGGTCATAGAATGGTTCAGTCTGAGGGGGATTCGCATGGCTCGTCTTCTTTCTGTTAGGATTAGGGTACAGCTGTCTTCATCTTTGTTCGCCCTTTCGCTTGTTCCTTACACAATTCTTTGGCTTACGTCCCGGAAGACCCCTTCCGTGCTCGACACGGCCCCGCGTCGGTCGTATTCCGTGCGGACCGTGATGTCTGCCAGGAAGGGGCTGCCGTCTTTGCGTGCCGCAACTCCCACATGGTTCTGGACGGATACCCTTTTCGATTTCTTGATGTGTTCCCGGACCGCCTTCGCGTTTGGGGACAACAGACGGAAGGACTGCATGGGCATTCCGACCGCGCCTTGGGGTCCGTCAAAGCCGAGAATGCTCGCCCCGGCCGAGTTCATCTGGACGATCCTGCCTGCCTCATCGCACGCGAAAATCCCTTCCGGAAGGTTTTCGAACAACGATCTCAACTTGCCCTCCGACTGCTTGACCTGCTGAAAAATGAAGGCGTTCTCCAGGGAGTAGGACAGATGTTCGGAAAAGGACCGCACTTCCGGCAGGCAGCTCTCGTCGAGCTTCCCGTTTCTTCCTGTGGCAAAGACACCGGTCACCTGCCCCTGGATCGTGATCGGGGCAAGGACGACCTCGAGGATCCGGAACATCCCTTTCATCTTTTCAACGAACCGGCGGAGCCGGCGCTCGCCGAGGATCTGGTAGAGCAGAACCGATGCGTCCGGCAGGTAGACCGGGCTCTTCGCATCGATGCAGGTTTGGAAAGAGGGGACGCGTTGCAGGGGGAAGCTGAAATTCATCAACGAGAGGCCGGTCACAGACTCGGCCACATTGAGCAGGCGCGGGCTGAAGGAGGAGTGCTTGATCGTTGCACTGCCCGATTCCTGATCGAGGAAGAAGATGTGCGACTCGAACTTGAATTTCTTCAATTCCCGAGAGACCTTCATGAAGAGCTGCTCGGGTTCGAGCGTGCGATAGGCGAGAAAAACGGCCGAATCCAGGCCCGCACGGACCAGGTCCCTGTCTCCTCCGCCGGGGCGGGCCCCGCCGAAGGTCGTTTCGATGAGGCTCAGCTGACCCTCGACCACGTAGTTCCGGAGAATGCGGTAGACCTTCTCCGCGGGCATGCCGGAAGCCACCTCGAGGACATAGTACTTGCGAACCCCCAGGGCCTCGGCCAGGTCCTCCAGCCTGGAGAGCTTGGGGACGACGCGCAACCCGCTCTTCAATTCCCGAAGGTTCTTCTCGTCCATGCCCCACCGGCGCGCGATCTCCCGGTCGGACATGTCTTCGCCGAGGACCAGCCGAATGAACCGGTACAGGTTCTTGCATTGGTCGGACGGGTCATGGTAGCGCATGGATCACCCCCACGGTTCTGATGCGGTTAAATTACCCGCATCTTAGGGCTTGCCGTGGTTTCTGTCAATTTTTCGGGTCATTCCCGCCCCCGCCTTCGCGGGGACAGGCTCCGGCGGGAATCCAGTAGCTCATTTGGTGAACTTTTACATCTCCCTCTGCAACAAGGATGACGTGAATTGCTCGATTCCGGACGCAAAGATTC
>JAUWSZ010000130.1 GCA_030609865.1 bacterium
ATCTCCCGGATGTTCTCCTCCATCTCCTCTTCCACCTTCTTAACGACCTCCTCGATCCTCCCCGGATGAATCCTGCCGTCCGATATGAGCCTTTCGAGGCTCACCTTGGCGATCTCTCTCCGGATCGGGTTATGGGCCGAGAGGATCACCGCTTCGGGCGTGTCATCAATGATCAGGTCCACGCCCGTGACCGCTTCGAGAGCGCGGATGTTCCTTCCTTCCCGCCCGATGATCCTCCCCTTCATCTCGTCATTCGGCAGGTTCACGATGGATACCGTTCGTTCAGCAACATAATCGCCACTGTACCTCTGAATCGCCAGCGCCAGGATGAGCTTTCCCTTCTTGTCCGCGATCTCCCGCGTGGCATCCTCGATCTGTTTGATTTGCCTTGCCGATTCGTGCTTGACCTCTTCAACCAGGGAATCCATCAGCTGCTTTTTCGCGTCTTCTTTGCTGATTCCAGCCATTCTCTCCAGGCGCAACTGCGCTTCCTCCCGCAGCTCGCGGAGATGCGAAGACTGTTCCTCGAGATTCTTCTCTCTCTTGCTCGCCCCCTTCTCCCTCCTGCCGATCTCGATTTCCTTCTTCTCCAGGAGGTCCATCTTCTTCTCGAGGTTTTCTTCTTTGTGGACGAGCCGCTTCTCCATCTTCTGCAGCTCGCCTCTCCTTTCTTTCGACTCACGCTCGAGCTCAACCTGGGCCTTTAGAGTATCGTCTTTTGCAATAATCTTCGCTTCCTTCTTGATCGTCTCCGCCTCTTTCTTCGCATTCTCCAGAATCTTGCTGGAGAGCTCCTCCGCAGACGAAAGCTTCGATTCCTGCATCCTTTTTCTGTACCAATTCCCCCCGTAGAAACCGCCGAACCCTGCCAGGCCGAGTACTAAAACAATCCATACGGATGAAGATAACAAGGCAATCACCTCCCAGGTACTGGACGTAGAGTTTATCCGTGCGGACAGATCGACGGGCAGGGCTTGTTCGGAAAGGGTTTTTACTTCGCGGATCGCCTCGGTGAGGGGCTCTCCTTTACAGACATGAGAAGGGTTCGCAAGAAGGATCCCCTGTGCGTTCTCATAAGGTCGTTTCTTAGATCGAGATCTCCTTGCCTTTTTTGGCAGGCAGACATCACTTTATGCCAATTATGCCAAAGGCTTTCGTCTTGTTCTTGCCGAATGACGGCGGTCCAAGACCCCCGAAAAATCTCATGCATCCGCGAATGAGGCAATCTCCTGTCTTCTTTCCCGAGCCGCGTTTCCGCAGGGGTTCCTTCGTGCCCCAGCATCGCCGCCCACGGCATGATCCACCGCAAGACCCAGGGATGATCAAGTAAACAAGCAAGACCCTTTACAGATCCAAATGCCCTCGTTGTCATCTATCCGCTTTCTTCCTTACCTCCTTGACGTGGTTAAATCAGCCGTTCTCAAAGAGATCGGCATTCCTGTCGAGAAAATCAATCATCTCCCTTGCTTTGCTTTCTACGTTCTCCTCGATGGCTTCCTTCTCTTTCAGGGCACTGAAGTAGTCATCCGCAAGGAGGAGAAGGAGCCGAACAGCCGCCTGAAGACTCGTGACACCCGGTTGTGTCTGTATGCTCTTGAGTTTCTCCTTGACGAACTCCTCGAGTCGCTTGACGTAGTCCGCATCGTCATGCTTGAGTCGGACAACCTGACCCAACACGTTGATATCGAATACCTTCTTCTGAGATGCCTCTTTCTGCAGAACGGATCCCCCCATGTTCGAGAAAGGGTTGGCAAAACCCTTACGATTCCGACTGTGTTTTGAGGCCTTCCAATCGTTTCAGGATACTCTCGATTTTCGAATGAATCTGGACTTTTGTCTTTTGGAATTCCTTCAGTTTGTCGTTCAGCTCATCGATTCTCTGATCCCGAACGGACAAGTCGCCCAGTGCTTGTGCGTGGCTCTGTTTCAACTCGACGAATTTCTCCGTCAGCGTGGTTATCCGTTCCTCCAGGCGTTCCAGATTTTCCAGAGTCATAATCACGTTTCCTTGCGTTCTTGTGGTAGAAGCACCCAAAACATACTAGGAATTCTCCTCCGCAAAGTCAATCAGCCCGTACCCTCTAGGACAGAGGGGCTGATTCAGTGCACCCACCCCTTCTTCGGCTCGCCAAAAATCGCTTCCAGGAACAGATCCGCATCGAATTCCCTCAGATCCTCAACACGCTCCCCGATCCCGATGAACCGGACCGGGAGCTGAAGCTCGTTTGCGATGCCGACGATCACCCCCCCCTTCGCCGTGCCGTCGAGTTTCGTCAGGATGATGCCCGTCACCCCGAGGGCTTCATGAAACGTTCGCGCCTGATTGATTGCGTTCTGTCCTGTGCTGGCGTCCACGACGAGCAGGACCTCATGCGGTGCCCCCTCGAGCTCCCGGGACATGATGCGTTTCACCTTCTTGAGCTCTTCCATCAGGTTGGCCTTGGTGTGCAGTCGACCCGCCGTATCCACTATCACAAGGTCGGTGTCCCTTGATCTCGCCGCCTGCAGCGCATCGTACACAACCGCAGAAGGGTCCGATCCCGGCTTGTGCTTGACGAAATCGGTGCCCGCACGCTCTGACCAGATCTGCAGCTGCTCGATCGCCGCCGTCCGGAACGTATCGGCCGCCACCAGCATGACCTTTCGGTCGTGGCCTTTCAAAAGAGAGGCCAGCTTCCCGATGGAGGTCGTTTTTCCAACCCCGTTTACCCCTACCACCATGATCACGAAGGGCTTGCCCTGCTCGGGATCGAAGGCTGGGGCCCGGATGTCCAGCATGGAGCCAATCTTCTGCCGAAGCGCGGCTTTCAGTTCAACCGGCTCCAAGGGCTTCTTGTCAAACTCTTTTTGGACTTCTCCCAACAGTGCGTAGCTCGTTTTCACGCCCAGATCCGCGGTGACGAGTACTTCCTCCAGATCCTCGAGCAGGTCCCGTTCCGCAGCCCCGCTTCCGACGAAGATCTGGTCCAGGCGTCCGATCAGCTGGTCATGGGTTTTCGCGAGCCTCCCCCTGAGCCGCTCGAGCAGGTTCTCCGGGGCCTCTTCTGCCGCGGGTGGAACCGATCCACCCTCCGCTTCCCCCAACCCCCGAGATGGCGAATCATCAGGATGTGGCCTCTTTGTCCTCCGCTTCCTGACCAGGAACCAGACCGACAAGTAGAGCAACAGGAAGAGGCAGCCTCCCAGACTCGCCCAGAGCCAGACCTCGGAAACGGTCTCCTCCAGGCCGAGGAAACGGAGAATACTTTCCCGTGCCGGTTGAAGGCATGCGAGGATTTGATCCATAACAGGTCGAAACGTCAGCTTGAAAAACTAGTGCACCTTGACGGAGACGATTTGCGAAATGCCGGGGGATTCCATCGTGACGCCGTAGAGCCGGTCCGCGATCTCCATCGTCTGCTTGTTGTGGGTAATCAGGATGAACTGCGAGACTTTCGAGATCTCTTTCAGGATTTCAGTGAACCGCATTACGTTCACATCATCCAGGGCGGCATCCACCTCGTCCAGCACACAGAACGGACTGGGTTTGTACTGAAAGATGGCAATCACCAGGGCAAGGGCCGCCAGGGATTTCTCGCCGCCGGAGAGCAGGTTGATGTTCTGCAGCCTCTTGCCCGGAGGCTGGGCAACCATGTCGATCCCCGCCTCCAGAGGATCGTCAGGGTTGTCCAATTGGAGCAATGCCTTCCCTCCCTTGAAAAGCTGGGGAAAGATCTTCTGGAATCTTTCGTTGATCTGTTCGAGGGCCTCCAGGAATCTGGCCTTGGTGATTCGATTGATCCTCTGTATCAGCCTCTTCAGCGACTCGAGTGAGTTCTTCAGGTCTTCGAATTGATGTTGATAGAACTGATGTCTCTGCTGCAGACTCTCGAACTCTTCGATGGCCGTGGGATTCACTTCCCCGATTCTCTCAAGAGAGGTATAGAGCTTCTCCAGTTTCTGCTCGATCTCCTTATCCGGTTCGTCCGAAAGCTCCAACTCCGGTTCGGCCGTCATGTCGATCCGGTGTCGCTGCCATACTTGATCCTCCAGGTTTTTCTTCTTCAGTCCGAGCTCCACGAGTCTCACCTGAAGGGCATCCTGCTCGTGCCGGGTCTCTTCGAGCTCCCCCTTCAACCCTTTGGCGATCTCTTCCTTCCGTTCGACCGAGGAGGTCTGCGCATGCACTCTCTCGTTGATCCCTGCAAGGGCCTCCTCGGCCTCGGTCCTTGTTCGCTCGAGGTCGGCAACCCGTTGCTCGTTCTCCTCCAGCTCCTTTTCGAGGCCGTTCATCTTCTGCAAAGACTCTTCTGAATCTCGCTCCTTCTCGAGCAGGTAGGTTCTTATCGTCTGAATCCTCTGCTCGATTTGCCGCTTGTGAGCAAACAGGCCGGATCGCTTCTCCCAGATCACCTGGAGCTCGATTTCCTGACGATTCAGGTCGTCCTGCGCCAGTTCTTTCTCGGCCGTCCAGTCCTGGATGTGACGACTGAGGTCCGAGAGCGTTTTCTCTCTGGATAACTGCTGCTCCGCAAGCTCCTGCTCCTCCCCTGCAAGCTGCTCCTCCCCCTCCTTCAGGGCCTCCAGTTCTACGTTGAACTGCGATGCTTCCGCATCGAGGACGGCTTTTCGCTGGAGGTCTCTCTTCCGGTGCTCTGCTATCTGCTGGGCATCCTTTTCTCCCCTCAGGATTTCCATATCGAGTCGATACAGATCCTGCTGCACCCTTTCCAGATCCGATTCATTGAATCGGATCTTTCGGAGGAGCGCATCCGCGTCCCCCTTATTTCGCCGGTACTCTTTCTCCAAGCGGCCCACTTCTTTCTCTAACTCTTTGATTTCCCTCTTCGTTTTGAGGACCGTATAGCCGGAACCGTTGGTCTTGCCCCCGGAGATCACGCCCTCAGGGTCGATCAGATCCCCTTCCTTGGAGACGATTCTCTTGAAATGCCCGTTGTTCCTCCAGATATCCAATCCGGACGCCAGATCCGGCACCAAAACGACATCTCCGAGGAGGTATTCAGCGATTGCCTGGTACTCGTCCCTGACCCTGACTACATCGATGAGGGGGGTTCCGGGGACAGAACCACCATCAACGTCCCGCTCCGAGCCTCCTCTCAGCTTGAGCGGGATGAAGCTTCCCCTTCCCAGAGTCTGGGTCTTCAGGTATTCGATCGCCTGCAATCCGTCTTCTTGCTCTTCCACGATGATGTACTGTAGTTTATCTCCCAGAACCGACTCCAGGGCCGTCTCAAATTCCGGCTCCGTCTCCAACACGTCGGCCACCATGCCTCGGATTCCCTTCCCCAGCCTTTCTTCCTCCTTGCGTTTTTGCATCACCGCCCTGACACCTTCTTGAAAGCCCTCGTAGTTCTCCTGGAATTCCTGCAGAGAAACAAGTCGGGATCTCTTTCGGTTCAGGTCCTCCTGCAGCCGGTCGATCGCCTCCGACAACGCGTCGAACTCCCCCTTCAACTGCCTCTGGTGGACCTCCAGGGCAACTCGCTCCAGCAACGAGAGTCCCCTCTTCCGCTTCCACCCCTTCAGCGTGTTCTCGAGTTCCCTTTGCTTCGATGAGAACCGCTCGTCCTCGCTCTCCATCGCCCGGATTTCACCCTCTCCTCGCACCTTCCGTTGCTCGAGGTCTTTCCTCTTCTCTTGAATCGCCAGCTGTCTGTTGTTGAGCCCTGCCTTCTTGGTCATACAAGCAAAAAGGCTGTCCTTGACCGAATCGATCCTGTCCTGCAATTGCTTCTCCTGCGCCAGGATTCCTTCGTATCGCTCTCTTTCCTCTTCTACAATCTCCTCGATCCATTTGCCTCGATTGGAAAGCTCGCCGATCTTCGTGGTCAGTTCCGTCCCTTCTCTATCCGCCTCCTCGAGTCGCACCCGCGTGTCCGCGATCTGTCTCTCGTCCTCTGCCCGCTTTCCCTGCAGTTCCTGGTGGCTCTGCTTGATATAAATCTGCTTGTTCTCGATCCGGTTCAATTCCTGAACCTGCTCGAGCAGCCTTGTCTTCCTCTCCTCCATTTCGCGATTCTCTTGGATGAGGTCCGCCCTGATCTCCTCGATGTCCGCCTCCTCCCGACGGAACTCGGAAGTGAGTCTTGCCGCTTTCTGCTCCCCCTCCCCCTTGACTTCCTGTTCAGACCTTTCCTGATCGACGAGCGCATGATACTGTCGAAACGCCAGGGTGCAGTCCAGCCGTCGAATCTCTTCCTTGAGCCTCTGATACCGCCGGGCCTTCTGGGCCTGCCGGTTCAGCGCATTCATCTGCCTCTTGATCTCGAAGTGGATCGCCTCGATATGGCGAAGGTTCTCTTCGGTTGCCTCCATTTTCCGTAATGCCGAGTTCTTCCTCCTTTTGTATTTCACGATTCCAGCGGCTTCCTCGATGAAGATCCTCCTCCGTTCCGGACCCGCGCTGATGATCTCCCCGATGTATCCCTGTTCGATGATCGAATAGGCCCGGGTACCGGTACCCGTGTCCGAGAACAGATCAACGATGTCTTTCAGACGCACGGGCATTCGATTGATTCGGTACTCGCTCTCTCCGCCGCGGTAGTAAATACGTTCTATGGAGAGTTCTTCGAACTCCGAGTAGGGATGGGGAAATCCTCTGTCTTTCTGCTGGAGTACGAGGGCAACCCGGGCCATGCTCGCCGGAGCAAACTGCTCGCTTCCGCTGAAGAGGATCTCCTCCATGCTCTTCCCGCGCAGCCTCTTCGGGCTCTGCTCGCCAAGGACCCATCGCAGGGCGTCCACCACATTGCTCTTCCCGCAGCCGTTCGGACCGACAATCGCTGAAGTACCATCGGAAAACAGGATGTCTGTCTCTTTGTAGAAGGACTTGAAACCATGAAGCGTCAGGCATTTCATCTGCATGAAATTCACCCCTTGCACGAGGATTTC
>JAUWSZ010000169.1 GCA_030609865.1 bacterium
CTCGCCGAGTCCCTGAAGGACTTCGACGCCCTCGTCGTTCGGGGCCGAACCAGGCTGACGGCGGATTTGATCGAAAAGGCGGATCGGCTGAAGGTGGTCGGAAGGGCCGGGACCGGCCTGGACAACATCGACATCGAAGCGGCGACCAAGCGGGGAATCGCCGTGATGAACACGCCCGGAGGGAACACGGTTACCACCGCTGAGCACGCCCTTTCCATGCTGTTCTCCCTGACCCGCAACGTTCCCCAGGCGTCTGCCTCGATGAGGGCGGGCAAGTGGGAGAAGAAGAAGTTTCAGGGGCGGGAGCTCTTTCACAAGACCCTGGGCGTACTCGGGCTGGGACAGATCGGCAGCGTGGTTGCGGACCGGGCCAAGGGCCTGAAGATGGACGTGATCGCCTACGACCCCTACCTCACGGCCGAGCTGGCGCAGAAGAAGGGGGTGGAGGCCGTCACGATCGACGAGCTGCTGGCCCGCTCCGACTACATCACGGTTCATGTCCCGCTGAACAAGAGCACGCACCATCTCCTCAACGCGGAGGCCTTCTCCAAGATGAAGGACGGCGTCATGCTCGTCCACTGCGCCCGAGGCGGCATCGTCGACGAGCAGGCCCTGCTCGAGGCCCTGAAGAGCGGGAAGGTGGCGGGCGCCGCCCTGGACGTGTTCGAGACCGAACCCCCCGGGGAGAATCCCCTGCTGGCCCTCGACAACGTGATCTGCACGCCCCACCTGGGAGCCTCCACGGCCGAGGCGCAGGTGAACGTGGCCGTGGCGGTGGCCGAACAGATCGCCGACTATCTGACCAAGGGCCTGATCCGGAATACGGTGAACGTCCCGTCCGTGAGCAAGGAGAGCCTGACCCTGCTCCGACCCTACATCCGTCTGTGCGAGAGGATCGGAAGCCTCTACGCCCAGATGTCCTCCGGGCCCGTGGAAGAGGTGCGCGCGGAGTACTCCGGTAACCTGGCCGACTACGAATCCCGGCCGCTGACCGTGGCCCTCCTGAAGGGCCTCCTCGAGCCGATGCGTGAAGAGGAGACGGTCAACTACGTCAACGCGCCCCTGATCGCGGAAGACCAGGGGATCCGCGTCACGGAAGGGACGACAAAGAGGGACGTGAACTTCACGAACAAGGTCAGTATCTATCTCCGTTCAGGCTCGAAAGAGGACTGCCTGGTGGGCGCCGTATTCGGCAAAGACGGACCTCCGCGGTTGGTGCGAATGAACCAGTATTTTGTGGAGGCCATCCTGGAGGGCAACATGCTCATCATGGAGAACCTGGACAAGCGGGGCACCATCGGCGCGATCGGGGTCCTGCTCGCAGAAAACGAGATCAACATCGCAGGCTTCCATCTCGGTCGAGACAAGGAAGGCGGAAAGGCCGTTGCCTTCATCAACGTGGACGCTCCGGTTCCCAGGGAGGTCCTGGAGAAGGCGTCACGGCTTCCGAACATCCTTTCCGTCAAACAGATTACCTTTGGGTGAGCGCCGGCATTCGTCCGTCCGTGTCCGGCCCACTTCAAAAGGACCAGAATCCCTTTTGCCCAAGCCCTTGAGACAGGGGAAGTCTGCGCGATTCTAGGGAGAAAATGAAATGAACAGTGTCGTCATTGTAGGTGCCCAGTGGGGAGACGAAGGCAAGGGGAAGGTGGTCGACTACTTTGCGAAGCAGGCGAACACCATCGTCCGCTACGCAGGAGGCAACAATGCCGGCCACACGATCGTCGTGAAAGGCGAGAAAACGATCCTGCACCTGATTCCTTCCGGCGTCCTTCATCCGGGGAAGGTGGGTGTACTGGGCAACGGTATGGTCGTGGATCCGGCGGTGCTCTTGAAGGAGATGGAGGGCCTGAGCAAAAAGGGAATCAAGCTCACGGCGAAGAATTTCTTCATCAGCGAGAGGGCGCACCTCATCATGCCCTACCACCGCAGGATCGACATCGCCCGGGAAGGGGCAAAGACCAAGAAGGGGAAGATCGGGACCACCGGGAGGGGGATCGGTCCGGCCTATGAAGACAAGGCAAACCGGGACGGCATCCGGTTCGTCGATCTGCTCAACGAGGAGGTGTTCGAAGAACGCCTTCGGGCCGCGCTCAAGGAGAAGAACGCCTACCTGAAACACGTTTTGAAGCAGCCCGGGTTTTCGTTCACCGCCGTCCGGAAGGAATACCTCGGCTATGCGAGGAGGCTGAAGCGGTACGTGACCGATGTCTCCCAGCTCCTGGACGGTATGCTGATGAAGGGGAAAAGGATCCTTTTCGAGGGGGCCCAGGGAACCCTGCTCGACATCGACCACGGCACCTACCCGTTCGTGACTTCCTCGAGCGCGGGGGTTGGGGGCGTGCTGGCCGGCTGCGGCGTTGCTCCCTACTTTCTTCAGGAAATCGTCGGCGTGATCAAGGCGTACACGACCCGGGTCGGGGGAGGGCCGTTTCCTACCGAGCTTGACGACGAGGTGGGCGCGCACCTGCGCCGGGAGGGAGAGGAGTACGGCGCCACGACCGGCCGGGCCCGTCGGTGCGGCTGGTTCGACGCAGTGGTCGGACGCTATGGCGTGAGGGTCAACGGGTTCACCGGGCTCGCCCTGACCAAGCTCGATACCCTGACCGGCCTCGATCCGCTCCGGATCTGTACGGGCTATCGGGTGGGCAGGAGACGGATCACGGAATTCCCGTCCGACATTCGACAGACGGAACAGGCGAAGCCGATCTACGAGGACCTGCCGGGCTGGAAAGAGGATATCCGGGGCGCCCGCAGCCTGGAGGATCTGCCTCGCAACACGATTCGGTACGTGAGAAGGATCGAGGCGCTCGTGGGCGTTCCGTTCTTCCTCGTGTCGGTGGGCCCGCAGAGACAGCAGAGCATCGTCATCGAGAATCCCTTCGAAACTTGAGCCTCAAACCTTGCAAATCAGCGCCTGAGTCATTAAAATAGGAAGGTTTCATGGAACAGGGCCGTTAACTCAGTCGGTAGAGTATCTGCCTTTTAAGCAGAGAGCCGCTGGTTCGAGTCCAGCACGGCCCACCAGTTAGCAAAGAGGACAGGAGCCAAGCACAGCCATCCTTGAGTAGAGCATAGTAATCAGACGTCCCCATCGTCTAGCCTGGCCAAGGACACCGCCCTTTCACGGCGGCAACACCGGTTCGAATCCGGTTGGGGACGCCATTTTTATCATTCCCCGGCGGTTAAATCGAGATGGACGGTTTAACCGCCTTTTTTCCCGCCCAAATCTCGACCTCTTCGATCTCCATTCCTTAATTATTATCAAAAGCTTGAACGAATCCGCCGGCACACGATCATGGACTGCGGGTTCGATCCCTCTTGTTTTCGTGGGTGTAATCCCGAAAGGGGGAACGACCTGGGGCAACACTTTTCTTTACCCATCGATTCAATTGCGGTAGTATCGCCGGCATGTCACTCAAACTGAAAATCAAAGAAAGGCTGATACTTCTTGAATTGTCGCTACGGGATTGAAGAAAGATCAGGGGCCAAGAAACCAGGAGGCTTGAAAAGAGGAAGATATGCAATTATCACAGCAAGATGTAGAACTTTTTTACATGCTTTATCCTGCATTGTTGGCATACGTAAATGCAGAGAAGAAGCTTCTCAAGCAAGCTACGACACCCGATGAATTTATGTCGCAATCTGTCGAGGACAGAGTGAGGGTAAGAGATCAACTCTATGCGAATATTGAATTCATTGATTCGTTTGCCGAAGAAAATCCATTCTGTTTTTCTGATGAAGAATTGGCAATCATTCGAAGCTGGAAACATTCTGTCCGAGGCAGTTTCTATTTGTTTCGTCATCTAAAGAAACATTCCATTTTTCTCAGTTCAAGCTCTCCCCCCCGAACCTATGGGGTTCTCTCCTTATCCGACAGATTGAAAGATCTCTTTCCTTACTTGCCCGTCATGGTCGAAGCGGCGTTGCTTCCTTTCAAAGGCCGGATCATCTATGACGGCTATTTGTCAGCATATCGGGTGCATTTCGGAGGGGGGATTCGAAGAGGCTTCAAGGAGTCCTACGATCAGGCAAAAGCCAGCTTTGGGATCATCACCTCGTTGCCGTTTATTCAAACGGAACAGGAACGAACAGATGAGGACAGTCTGAAATACTATCTCAAGAATGAGAGAAATCGTGAGTATCACTGGGAAGAAATACAAGATTTGATCCGCAAAGATCCAAAACTCAGGATCGTTTTTCATCAGGAAATGGGAAAGTCTTATGCTCGGACATATGCCAGGCGATTACGCGACGTGGGGATAGGTGACGCGTGGTTCGGAATACTGGAAGGTCTGATTGTTGCCAGTGGCAAGACAAAACAAGACGTTGAGAAAAACCTTGAGGACATTGTGCCCTCAAACCAGCTACAATATGTGTATCTTTACCGATTAAAATCCAAAGGAAAGAGTTGATTATGGACACAGATGACCTCACGGAAATGGCTTATGAAATGATCACCGTGGCAGGGAAGATTTCTGAATACCTTGCCTGTGACATTGGTGTCCGAAGCAAGGATTGCAATAACGAGGACGATTATCTCACGGGGATATATAGGTTTCTCCGAGGCCTCATTCGTCGGCCGCGATCCTATCTGGAATTTTGGAATCTTGAAGATGAGGTCGATCCCAAAATTTTCAAGAAAGAAGTGGCGAACCTGGTTGAGCATATTTCTACAACCCTTGCTACCCCAATCTCGGAGAGGGGGCCAACATCATTTGATTAGCACTTCTTTTCGGACGACTGATGAAGACAGAAAGCGAGTCATTCCGGATCAAGTTTGATCTTGCAAAGAAATTTGAGTGTATCCATGTCGAAAGCTAAGAAAGACGAAACCCGTGAGCATAGGATCATGAGGGAAATCGTCGTTGATGCATATGGCGCCGAAGAGCAGGCAATGGGATGGTACTACTACCTTGAAGACACTCTCAATTTCCCTTTTACGGCAAGATGTGTTGTGAAAAGAACTATATCTCCACTCAAGGTAGGAGATGAAATTGAGATTCTATCTATGGCCCCGGAAGAAGAATGTCAACAAGAAATGTTTGTCATGATGCCTTGGGAAAGGGATGGTTTAGCGGTGCCTCTTATGCAGCTTGAAGTAGTTCAAGGAGATGAACAGACTTGCGAAGCTGTAAGAGACTGGCATTATTGGGTTTGCCGTGGGTATACATTCGGGTAGAATACAGAAATGCCTTTCTGCGACGGGATGATCAAAAGATCATCAAAATGAGACCCTTCAGAGAGAGTAAGAAATTGGCATATCTTGTGTTATCATATGAGTTCTGCATGAACTCGAAAAGGGAGAGGCCATGAAAGAAGCCATGATTGTCTGCGATCCTGAGATTCTGAATGGGAAACCAGTGGTCCAAGGCACCCGGGTTTCTGTTGCACTGGTCTTGCCGTGTATCGCTTCAGGAATGACCAGGGAGGAAATCCTCCAAGGTTATCCAACGCTATCCGAAGAGGGATTGGATGCGGCCCTGGATTGCGCTGCGAGACAGTTTCAGGGTGAGGAAATCAGAACCTACGGGAACAAGGTCTGATAATCGCGTTCACAGACCGTCAACAAGCTGATTATGATTTGCAGGAGGTAGAGACCCCCGGTTTTATTCAGCAAGAGCAGTTCAAGTGGGGAGGCCCTCTTTTCTCACCCACTCATCGAAGGGGACAAATTCGGGAGGTCGAAAGGGGATCCCTTCCGGATCCGTGGAGATGGGGTAACGGCCGAACTGCTTGGCCGCTGCCACGGCTGTGTGTACATTTTCGACCGGCGTACGCACCGGGACGAGGTTGACGAGGAGCGTGAACCTGCCCTTGCCGGCTCCTTCCCGGATCACCTTGCGTATGGTATCCGCAATGGCTTGGGGAGGCCCCTCTTCGATGAGGGTGGGACGTATGTTGAGCATGAGACATACCTTCTTCTCGTCGGCATACGATCGCACCGAAGGGATTCCGACCTCCTCGTAGTCCTCTGCCCAGACGAGCAGGAAGAAGGGACGCATGGCCTTGAATCGATTCCCCGGAAGCATCATGTCCATCTTTATGTCCAGCACCTCCCTTGGGTTCTTTACTGTTCTTTCTCCCCAACTACCCGCATCCATGACCGTGCGCATCGGCGTCGATGTAGCCCGGATGACCTTCTCGATGTAGGGAAGACAGAACTCCCGTACCATCTCCACGGTCA
>JAUWSZ010000330.1 GCA_030609865.1 bacterium
ACAATTTTCGCAGAATCCTGATCGTGGGAACGGGCAACCGAGCGCGCTCCGTCGCCAAGAAGCTGCACGCCCATCGAGAGTGGGGAATGGTCGTTTACGGGTTTCTGTCCCAAACCCCGGAGGAGGTGGGAAACCAGCTCGACGAGGCCAGAGTGATCGGCTCGCTGGAGGATCTTCAGAAAATCATCTCCACCAACCCGATCGACGAGGTGCACATCGCCCTTCCACTCCTCAACCTGGACACCATCACCTCTCTCCTGGAGATCTGTGAAGAACAGGGAATCCGCACGCGCGTCATGATGGATCTCTACTCCCCGACGATTTCGCAGGTTCATCTCGAGGATTTTCGCGGGACCCCCATGCTGACGTTCACCGCCTCTCCGATGGAAACGTGGGAGATGGTCGTCAAAGAGACGATCGACCGTGTGGGTGCCTTTGTGATGATCCTGCTCCTGTTCCCTCTGTTCCTCTTCCTCTCGCTCTGCATCAAGCTCACATCCAAGGGCCCGGTCTTCTTCGTCCAGGAACGCGTGGGACTCCACAAGCGCAGGTTTCTCATCTACAAATTCCGGACCATGGTGCACAACGCGGAAGAGCTTCTGGAATCACTCCAGTACAAGAACGAGCTTTCCGGCCCGGTCTTCAAGATCAAGGATGACCCGCGCTGCACATTCGTGGGAAAACTCCTGCGGAAGACGAGCCTCGATGAACTTCCGCAGCTGATCAACGTAGTGAAGGGCGAGATGAGCTTCGTGGGCCCGCGACCGCCCCTGCCTTCCGAGATCACCCAGTACGAGCCGTGGCAGTACAGGCGGCTGAGCATGAAGCCCGGCATCAGCGGCTTGTGGCAGGTAAGCGGGAGAAATACATTGGATTTCGACAAGTGCATGAAGCTGGACCTTCAGTATATCGACAACTGGTCCCTGAAGCTCGACTTCATCATCATCCTGAGGACCCTTCCGGCTGTACTGCTCGGCCGCGGCGCTTCCTAGTACCGCCCCTCCATGGCTCGTCCTTTCGCTCGTCCTCGTCGTCGTCCTCGTCCTCGGTTTTGGCTGTCAGGTATCAGGTATTAGGTATTAGCTCCCCGCCATTGTCCCCCCGGGAGGTGCTCGCGAATCTGAGGTGGAGAGGGGAGGGCTAATACCTAACTGCTAATACCTAACTGCAAGGCTATCCAATTAGGGAGATCCACCGAAATCGGGCACGAGCACGAGAACTGGATCAACTCATGGGCGGCATGAGCACCAGGCACGTCTTCGAGGACGAGGACGAGGAGGAGGACGACGATATAGACTCAAACGGTGACGGCAGACCCGGTCAGGCCATCTCCTGAAAGAGCTTCCCCCATTTGGTGCCCATCATCTGCCGCACGCGCTTCTTTCCGACAAAGGGATACCAGATCCCGTCATAGTAGGTCCGGGAGGCAAGGTAGGACCAGGGCACGATCGGGGTATGCAGAAGCAGATTCTCGAAGGGCTTCAGCAGGCCGTGATAGATCATCTTCTGGCCGCGACTCGCGAAGTTGTCCGTGCTGCGGAACTGCCAGTTCACCTTCGAGATGTCCTCCCCCACGATTTCGATGTCCCTGAAATTCCCACAACCCAAACCCTTTTCGTGGGCGAGCCGGATGAAGTCCAGGGAGAGGGGGTCAAAGCCCATCATGTGGGCGGCGACGGCATCGATAGCGACCATGTCTCCGCTCGCCAGAATCAGGTCCTTCTCATACGGGATCATGGCCCGCGGCCCGGCCCCGTCGCCGACAAAGGTTCCATCCATCACGGCGAAAAGGCCGGAAAAGATCTCTTTCTGAATCGTCAGGAGGTCCACCAGGGTCTCGTGGATGGTCGCGTGGGCCCAGTGTCGTTCGTGGTGGAGAAGGGCCCCGAAGGCGTTCTTCATCGCCCCCGTCATCGTCGTAAAGACGTGTGTCTTGACTGTGGGCAGATGGAGGATGTTCTCATCGAGGAACCGCTTGGGGATGAAAATCCCCTCGGGAAACACATCGTTCAGCGTGAGCATTTCTCCCTTCGGCTCGTACCGAATCCATTCGCCCCTCTGGATCAGTTGCTGGAACTCGCTCAGTTTTTCAGGTTGAAGGTGCACGTTTTCGAGACCGTGCTTCCCGACGACGATCTGTTTTTGTTTGTTGTTGACTTCTCCGATCTTCCCGTCCACGACGACCGTCCGGTTGTGGCATCCGTAGAGGTTCTCCTTGGGCACCCCGTCCTCCAGGAGCGTTTGAATCACCCCCTCCAGTTGCCAGGGCGTCGTTGAACAACCCGGAAAGAAAAGCTGCCAGGAAACGTTGATCTTCAGACAGATCTTCTTGTCCATGGCAAACCACTTGTCGTAATCCGCCATCCGCATCAGCTTCTTGTAGTCCTCGACCACCGTCTCAGGGTGGGTCTTCAAAACCGCCACCTTCGCTCTGGCCATCTGCTCAGCTCCTCTTCCGCAGGCACTCGGGGACGATCTCGGCCACGTCCCGGAGCATCCACGACCGTGTCATGCGGCTTTGTTTCAAATTCCCTCTGTTTGTGGTACTAAGTAGGGTTCAGGATACCGAGGCCCCTCCCAAACGTCAATCGGAGGACCTCTGACGGAACATCTATTCAGGCTGCGCCATGGTCATTGAATGCCCTGGATGTCACGAAACATACACGGTCGACATGCCGTCCGTCGCTCCCGACGGCATCGAAAGTCACTGCAAGAACTGCAACAGGACCTTTCTGATCCGGCCCCATGGAGCCCGGAAGTCTGCAGTAAACCCGGCTGGAAAGGCCTCACCCCCCCCTGCCCCCCCCATCACCGCAGACCGGGACGCGCCCTCCCTTTTTCCCGACGAGACCGGGACCCAAACGGAGTTCGACGCATCCCTCTTCCTGCAGCGAGACGAGATCCCCTACTCGATCGTCCGGGCGTACGAGGAGATCGGCAGCACACCCGCCCCGGCTCCTCTCGAGAAACCGGAGGAGGTCTGGTCCCCCCCGGACGCCCCTGAGGCCCTCGATGCTGAACCGCCTGACGTTCTCCTCGACGCAGAGGAGGTGGACGAACCGGGTCAAATGGGAGGTCTCGGCGGGGACGAGTATTTCTCGATGCCTTACCCGCTGGGCCAGGACTTGGTGGTTGGGAAGAAGCGGCCGAAGCGCCGGCTTCGGCTCTGGATCGGGGGAGGCCTGGTTGCCGTCCTGGTCGTCTCGTTGGCCCTTCTTGCTGGAAAATGCGCGACCCAGGTGTCATGGCAAAAGGTGAAAAAACTCGGGCAGGGGGCCTTCTCCCTGCTTCCCCTGAACAAGCTCGAGTCCGGAAAGATACAGATCTCCGACCTGAACGGCACCTTTCAGGATCGAGCTCGGAAGGAGGCTCCTGTCTTTGTCATCGAAGGGAATGTAACGAATCGGTACAAGAGCCCCTGTCATTCGATACAGGTGAAGGGGATCCTGTTCGATGAGAGGGGGAATCCTGCGGCGGAAGAAATCGTGTACTGTGGAAACGTCCTGTCCGTGGCGCAGATCAAGTCCTCCTCGCGGAAGAAGATCGAGCAAAGCTTCCAGAATGCTTACGGGTCAACGCTCTCGAACTTCAACATCGAGCCTGGAAAATCGGTTCCGTTCATGCTCATCTTCTTTGACCCGCCGGGCAAACTCTCCGAATTCAGCCTCGAGGTCTACGAGTACACCCTTCAGGACCAAAGCGGTGGATAGACCCTCTGCGTGGGTCCTGCCTGTTGTTCACCTGTCTTTCAACAGGGTCTCAAGGGCCTTAACGATCATTCAGCCTTGGACTTTTCTTCGGAAGGGGTGCTCTCTTCCTCGATTTCTTTGCTCGAAGGCGTGATATCGATCTCGTCCGGCTCTCGCGTCGCCTTCTTGAAGTTCTTGATCCCCTTTCCCAGCGCGCCTCCGATCTCGGGAAGCTTCCCTGCACCGAAGATCACCAAGATGATGAACAGGATGATGACAAGTTCGGTTGGCCCGACTCCGCCAAGCATTCCTCTCTCCCCTTCTATCCATCTGTTTGGAACAATAACGGTTTTCTTTCTCTACTCAATTGTATAAAGGCTCTGCCCAAATTGCAAAGCGCTTATGTTAGTCCGTTCCCCTTGGCCCCAGCGTCCGGGCGAGCAGCTTCTCGCCGTCTCGCTGCGCCAACCCCTCGACTCGAAACTTCTTGCGCACCGATCCCTGCCCTTTCTCGATCGAGACACGAGACGCGGGGATATCCAGCAGCCGAGCCAGCTCGCGGCAGCAGCTTCGATTCGCTTCCCCCCGTTCCGGGACCGCCTTCACCTGGATCTCCAGAAACCCCTCTCTGCCCCAACCCAGGACCGCATCCGTACGTGACCTCGGTTTCACGCGCACCCAGAGGATGAAGGCATCCCCTCCCTGGCTCTTCCTGGCCCTTGGATTCCCGCCCAACTTTCCTCCCCTCCCTGCCTGACGAGGCCGATGCCCGGCCCCTCTCGTGAGACTACATGAGGCTGCCGCTATGTTTCCCCAGCAGAGCTCGGGCTGTTCGGTGCTGTCCGGGGTTCCGTCGGAGATTTGTGCCGGGCGACTTCGGGAG
>JAUWSZ010000399.1 GCA_030609865.1 bacterium
ACGATGATAGACGATGAGGAACTCCTTGGCTCCGGTGCGGAAGACTTCTCCGAAGAGGACTGAGGAGGATTCCTCCAGCCCCCACCTCCTTCCGTCGCGCCGGAAGCCCTTCCTCCTGCTTCACTTCTGTTGCGGACCCTGTTCCACGCACGTAATCGACCTTCTCAAAGATACATACCATCCCATCGGCTTCTTTTACAATCCCAACCTGCACCCAAAACAGGAGTACTTCAGGAGGCTGGAGGCAGCCGCCCAGGTCTGCAGGCGACATCGTGCGGCCTTGTGGGTCCCCCCTTTCGTGCAGGAAGCCTGGCTGGACGTCGCCAGAGGCCTGGAAGAGGAACCGGAGGGAGGCAGACGATGTAATACCTGCATTCGACTCAGGTTGGAGGTGACGGCATGGATGGCAAAAGCTGCCTCCATGACGGCCTTTGCAACGACCCTATCCATAAGCCCAAGAAAAAAAAGTCCCGTGATCAACGCGTTAGGGACTGATTTGTCCAGATCTTATGATATTTCCTTCTTGGAGGCTGATTTCAAAAAGAAAAACGGTTTCCTGAAGAGCGTTCAGAAGAGCAAGGACCTGGGCCTGTACAGGCAGGACTACTGTGGATGTTGCTATAGCATGCGGGAACGGTAACCCGGCACCATCAGCCACGGTCTTCAGTTCTCGTGCCCGCGCCCGCGCCCGTGCCCGAAAATGGCTATTAGCCGTTAGCTGTTAGCCCACCCCGCCTCCCCTTGGCGGGCACTGACGGGGGTAGTGGCGAGGAGCTAATAGCTAATAGCTAACAGCCAACCGCTCACAATGCGCTTTCGCATTTCGTTTCAGACACTTCGCGCTGCCGGTAGCATCCTATTCCGCCAGTAGCTCATCTCGAGTAAACAGGGCATCCAGAACGAGGGATGCGGCCTCGATGTTTTCCCTTCCGCCTTCCTGACGATCGATCAGCGTATAGACACGGCTCACCTCGAAACCCGCCTCCCGGGCATGTCGCACCCCCTCGAGCAGCGTTCCCCCCGTGGTCAGGACATCTTCCACGACCACAACCTGACTGCCCGGTGCGATGTTCTTCAGGCCCTCGATCCACCTCTCCGTCCCGTGCCCCTTCGGCTCTTTCCGAATGATGAAGGCAGGAATGGGGTTGCCCTCCAGATGGCTGACCAGGGAAACAGCCGTCACGATCGGATCGGCCCCCAGCGTGACACCGCCAACCCCCTGCGGAAAGTCCTCCAATGCCTGGATCCTTTCGAAAAGCACCTTGCCTATCAGGTAGCTTCCCTCCGCATCCAGGGTCGTCTGTTTCCCATCCACGTAGTAGTCGCTCGACCTTCCGGATCGAAGCTGGAAGCTCCCCCGCTCCACCGACTTCTCGCGCAGGATCTGCAGCAGTCGACTTCTCAAATTCTCGATATTCTCCACGCCTAACCGCCCCCTCGTTCCGGCCCACCCGGTGCCGGGTCGGCCCATCCCCTATTGCGCATCCTCCTCAGTACCGAAGACCCGATCGAATATCCGGTCCACATGGCGTGTGTAACGATCGACACGAAAAACATCCTGAATCTCAGCGTCTTCCAGGCACTCACGAATCCGAGGATCGCCACGCACGAGGCTGAGCAAGTCCCCCTTTCCTTTCCACACTTCCATGGCATGCCCCTGTACGAGAACATAGGCCTCCTCACGGGACATCCCCTTCCTCGCCAGACGCAGGAGCAACTCCTGGGAGAAGAACAAGCCGCGCGTCATGCCCAGATTCTCTTCCATCCGATCAGCATCGACCTGAAGGTTCTTTACGAGTCCCATCATCCTGTGGAGCATGAAGTCAACGAGGATCGTGCTGTCCGGGGCAATCACCCTTTCCACCGAAGAATGGCTGATGTCTCTCTCATGCCAGAGAGGGATGTTTTCCAGCGCCGCAAGCGCATAGGAACGCACCATGCGGGCGAGCCCGCACAGGTTTTCCGATCCGATCGGGTTTCGCTTATGGGGCATCGCAGAGGACCCCTTCTGGCCCTTTGCGAAGAACTCCCCCACCTCGCGCACCTCGGTTCGCTGGAGATGACGGATCTCCAGAGCAAACTTTTCGAGTGAGGACGCCAGGATGGCAAGGGCGCCGAAGAACTCGGCGTGCCGGTCACGCTGGACGATCTGTGTGGAAATCCGAGCCGCGTGAAGGCCGAGCTTCTCACACACGTAGGACTCGACCTCAGGGGGAAGGGTCGCGTAGGTCCCGACGGCACCCGAGAGCTTTCCCACCGCGATCATCTCCCTGGCTCGGTGCAAACGTGTCCGACTCCGCCGCGCCTCTTCATACCAGACCGCCATCTTCAGCCCAAAGGTGATCGGTTCTGCATGCACACCGTGCGTACGGCCGATCATCAGGGTGTCCTTGTGCTCCAGAGCCTTCTTCTTGATCTCGGCCAGAAGCCCGTCCACCCCCTCCAGGATCAGGTCGGCCGCATCCCGAAGTTGCACGGCCAGTCCCGTATCCAGGACGTCCGATGAAGTCATCCCCATATGAACGAACCGTGCGTCTTCTCCGATCGTCTCCCCGACCGCCGTCAGGAAGGCGATCACATCGTGCTGGGTGACCTCCTCCAGCTCTTCCATACGTCCCAGGGAAAAAGAGCCCTTCAGGATCGCTTCCAGGGATTTCGCGGGGATCTGTCCGAGCTCTGCGTAAGCCTCGCAGGCAAGCTTCTCAATCCGAAGCCAGATGCCGTACTTGTTCACCAGCCCCCAGATTCGCTCCATTTCCGGTCGGCTGTACCGAGGGATCATCGGGCGGTCTGCTCCTTTAACATCTAGGTCAACAGTCCATGTTGATCGAGGCCAGCGCGTCGCGGTCGATGTCCCCCAGCACCGTCAGGCCCATGTACTCGGGACGAAACAGCTCCTCGGAGATGGCTCTCACATCGGCCGCGCTCACTCGTTCGATTTCTTCGATCACTTCATCCAGGTCCAGTTGTTTGCCGAAATAGATCTCGTTCATGGCGAGCTTACTCATTCGGCTGCCGGTGCTTTCCGTACTCAGGAGGAGATTGCCCTTCAGCTGCTCCTTGGCGATCCGGAGCTCATCCTCCGAAACTTCCTCCCCCTTCAATCGGGAGAAGTTCTCTGCGAGCAGTTCCACCACCTCCGTGACGGCCTCCCTCCCGGTTCCCACATACACCCCGAGCATTCCGGCATCCAGGTAGGAAGCCTGGAAGGAATAGACCGCGTAGGCAAGCCCGCGCTTCTCTCTTATTTCCTGGAAAAGGCGGGAACTCATCCCCCCTCCCAGCAGGGTGTTCAGCACATGATATCCATACCTCTGCGGATGGGAGTAAGGATATCCCAACGTCCCGAGGCAGATGTGGGCTTGTCCCAGATCTTTCAGGTGAAGATGAAGACCCCGGTGCGGGCTGGGCTTCTCCAGGGCAGGGTTCCCTGTCCCGTTTGCCGAAAAATCGAGCCACTTCTCTGCGGCCTCTACCACTTCATCATGATCGAGTTTTCCGGAAACGGTCAGCAGGACCCGCTCCGGATCCTGCAGAAGACGCGTGTAGTCGATCAAGCTCTTCCGATCCAGATGACCGACGATCTCTTTGGTCCCCAGGGTCGACCTGCCAAGCGGGTGACCCCGCCAATAGGCACCCGCAAACAGCTCGTGAATCAGCTCTTCGGGGGAGTCGTCCACCATGTTGATCTCTTGAAGAATGACCTGTCTCTCCCGCTCGATCTCTTCTTCGGGCAGGTTGGAACGAAGAAAGATGTCGGCGAGCAGCTCCATGATCAAAGGCATCTGTTGGTGCAGAGCCCTGGCATGGAGACAGGTGAACTCCTTTCCCGTGAAGGCGTTCAGCGAGCCTCCCACGGACTCGATTTCCCTCGAGATGTCCAGTGCCGTGCGGGTCTCGGTGCCCTTGAAGAAAAGGTGCTCCACAAAATGGGTGATCCCGTTCCATTCGGAAGGTTCGCTGCGGGCCCCACGAAGGATCCAAATGCCCGCAGATACCGAGATGGCGTGCGGGATGCTTTCCGTCAGGATCCGCACACCGTTTCGCAGCCGGCTCGCTTGTACCATAGGCTTCCTCTTCGACGGGGCAAGTGTCGGGTGATTGGGGCTGGGGGTGGGCTGACCCCTGTACCCTGATCCCTGACCCCTGCTTCTCGAGCTA
>JAUWSZ010000103.1 GCA_030609865.1 bacterium
AACGAAAGCTCGGGCGGCAGATCTGGGTGATGCCCGGCGTGTTCATCGGAATCGCGAAGGCGACCGCATAGTTCGCCTCCTCTTCCGACAGATTTCGCGTAGGGATGACAAGGATCTCATCCGTGTACGCCGAGGCCGTGATGTGCGCCTTGGCCCCGGACACCACGATGCCGTCTTTCGTCTCATCCACGACCCGAAGGTAGTAGTCAGGGCTTTCCTGCTGCGAAGGGCTCTTGCTCCGATCCCCTTTCACATCCGTGACCGCGCCACACATGGAGAGGTCTTTCCGTGCGCAGTGCCGCCGATAGGCATCGATCCGCTCCTCGTACGTCTTGTTCTTCATGATCCGGGCCACGGCCGTCAGCCCGTTGATGATGTCGGTCCCTACGTCCTTGACAAACGGCAAAGCCCCGTCCGCATAGTGACTCGAGCCCTTCACCAGCTCGTGTCTCCTGGCAACGCAATCCGGGGCATCCGGAACCTCGAAATAAGTACTCACCTCTTCTCCTGTCTCCGGGTCCTTCATCACGGCTATTTCCCGCATCTTCGGATCGTGCCCCATCAGGAAATCAAAGGCCCCCGTCTCCACGCCGACCTTTATGTACGGGTCTTCAGTGACGTCCGGCACCTCCTTGCCCATGATAAAGACCTTCCTGCCATCCCTGAGTCCCTGTTTGTACTCCTCTGCCGTACGAAGTGCCATTTCTGCTCCTCTCTGTTCGCTATGACCTTACTGGTCCATGGTCGTGCTCTATTTCCTCTCTTTGCGTCAATCTCGTCCTCGTCCTCGATCTGTATAAGTGGCTGTCGTTAGCGTTCAGCTTTTAGCTATTAGCTCTTAGCCCACTCCCATCCCCACGGTGCGCATCCTATGGGGGCCGTGGCGGGGAGCTAACAGCTAAAAGCTAAGAGCCAATCGCTCACAACCGCCTTCGCCCTTTCACCTTTACCCTTTGCTCTTTCACCTTTACCCTTTGCTCTTTCACCTATTTACAGCGGTTTCATCATCTGACCCAGCTCAGCCATAAAGCCAACATCGCCCTCGATTTGCAGTTTTCCGGTTACCACCGCGGTCACACCGTCCAGTTTTCCCGTAACGATGTCGTGGTAGTGCCTGTCCCTGGCCACCACATAGACTCTCGGTTCCTTGAGAATTCCTTCGGTCAGGGTGAGCTTTCCGTCCTTGATCGTGATCGTCCACTTCCCCCCACCCTTTCCCGTGATGTTGTAGCTCACCGTGGCCTCCACGCCTTTCGCCTTCTCAGGGATCAACCGTTCCGGCATTCCCTCGAAGAAATGGGCCACCGGAACCGGCTCGGCCGTATTCTCCTCCTCGAGTTCTTGGATGAGGTTCTTCTTGGCGATCTTGCCGACCGCATTCAGGGGCAGACTCTCCCTGAACACGATGTTTTCCGGCACCTTGTAGGCGGCCATCTTCTGCTCACAGAAGGCGCGGATCTCTTCTTCGGAGCTGGTTTCCCCGCGCTTGAGCACAATACAGGCCTTGGCCACCTGGCCGTACTTTTCGTGAGGTTCGGGTATCACGGCAACGGTGTTAACCTTCGGGTGGGTGGAAATCACGTGCTCGAGCTCTTTCGGATATACGTTCACGCCCCCCCGGATGATCATCTCCTTCTTGCGATCCACGATATAGAAGAACCCCTCTTCGTCCACATACCCTACATCGCCGGTGTAGAGCCACCCCTCTTTGATCGTTTCCGCCGTGACCTCGGGGCTGTCGAAATAACCCTTCATCACGGCCTCCCCCTTCACCACGATCTCCCCCCTTTCGCCGGGGGGCAGGGAATTGCCCTCTTCATCGAAGACCCTCACATCGAACCCCTTGAAGGCCTTGCCGATGGAGCCCCACTTGCCGTCGTCGAGCTGATTTGTCGTGATGCCCCCCGTGTTCTCGGTCGCCCCGTAGGCCTCCAGGATCGGAACCCCGAAGCGTGTCTCACATTCCTTCAACTGCTCCGGTGGAATCGGTGCGGACCCGGATATTCCGAACTGCAACGAGCCTGTATCCACCCTCGCCGCCTCGGGGGCCCGCAACAGGATGTTCCACATGGTAGGCACGATGTAGAAGAAGTTCACCTTGTAACGTTCGATACATTCCCAGAATTCAGAGGCAGAGAATCGCTTTCGCAGAACAATGGTTACTCCTCTGTAGATACTTGGAAAGGCGAGATCATTCAGCCCGCCGGAGTGGAAGAGAGGAAGCACGCACAATGTCCTTTCGCCGGGACGAACCGGGATGATCTCGGTCTTTGCATAGCAGGCGGCGATCACGTTCCCGTGAGTGAGCATCACACCCTTCGGTTGTCCAGTGGTCCCCGATGTATACATCACCTCTGCCACATCCTCCGGGGTCGGTTTCTGTCCGTCAGGCGGCTTCCCGGAAAACCTCTCGATAATCTCGGACAGCCGTTCATGTGGAAAATCGAGATCCACCTTCTCCGGGCTGTTGATAATGATCTTCTCCACGGACGGGATTTTGTCCTTGATCTCGGAAACGATGGGCGCGTATTCGGCGTCCATGACCAAGACCTTGGGCCGACAATCATTCACGAGGAATGCAACTTCCTCTGCCTGCCACCAGCAGCTGATCGGAACGGCCATGGCCCCCACTTTCTGGGTGCCGAGATGGGTATAGAAGAACTCCGGGGAGTTCGCCATCATGAAGGATACGGCGTTTCCCTTTCTGACCCCGTGTTCCACGAGGTAATTCGCCAACGCGTTCGTTCTCTCGTCGAGATCTTTGTACGTGACGATCTCGTCGTAATAGATCAGGAAGGGGATTTCCCCATACGATTCGGCGTTTGCATTCAGCAGGTCTCTCGTGGTTTCAATATTCTCTCTCATCCTCTCAACCCCCGTCTGGTAATCGAATCCTCGTCCTTTCTCTTCTCTATGGCCTTCATGACCATGTCGAAGATGATGTCCCTATAACCCGAGATGGACTCCGGGCGCCCCACCAACAACCACTGGATGGTCAAGTGCTCGATGAATCCCAACACCATGTTACGAACGAGATATCCGTCGATGTCATCGCGAAATACCCCTTCTGTCACGCCTTCGTTGAATACCTCCACGATCGCCCGCGACGCTTCCCTAACCACAGCGTACGCAGGCGCTTTCAGGAAGTTCCTGTTCCCCTTGAGCGTCAGCAGGGCCACAGAGGTGTACATCCGATTCTTCTCGTAGAACTCCAGATAGCCCTGTATGATCACTCGGAGCTTCTCGCTCGGGCTGTGTATATAATGGTTGATCTCCTGCATTCGCTCGAGTTCCCTTCGGGTGTATATCTCGGGAATCGAGAAAAGAACCTCTTCCTTCGAGTTAAAATACTCGTACAGGGTGGCGTCCGAGATGTTGGCTGCCTTGCAGATGGCGGAAATCGTGGTCGCCTCGAACCCGTTTTCCCCGAACACCCTGAGGGCTGCCTCGAGTATGTTGATCTCCTTCTGCAGATTGCTCTTCTTTTCCTTCTTCGGGGTCCGTTTCTTGAGTCTTTGGGTGCCCATTTGTTCCCCCTGTTCGATTTTTTGCGCCAAGATTGAGACGGAATCATAATTTTCTCCCGGCCCATCACAGATAATTATCGTATTCCGTGGCTATTGTCAAGTATAATCATACTATTAATATGATTATTAGCTGCGATTACTGTATGATACTATAATTTATCGACTATTTTCTATGCCTCCATATGAATCATTATGAGAATGATCCGAATTCTTCCAGGAAGCATCGAAAACGCCCCGAAAAAGTTCGTTCTGGTCTCTTCAGTTTTTGAAAATGCTTTATAAAAATAATCTTGACAACGTTGATTCCTATACAATATCATTAAGTTAAGAAATGTGGCCTTGTGCCCTCAAACCCTGCAAGCCGTATCATTCTCACAGGAGGTGATCGATATGCTGTTGGGATCGTGGGCTAAGAGGACCTTAACAAGGGAAAGACTCTCTTTTGCGCTGAGTGTGGCATCCCTGTTTCTCGTACTGGCACTGCTCATCTACTGGATCCATCTGGCCCTGCAAAACCCCTTGCATTAGATCATAGGGCTTCATACCGCTTGCTCCCCCCTTGTGGTATAACATAAACCATGAGAGGATCGTGGCATGAAGATCTCGCTTCTCTTGGTCGCGCTTCTCGGCCCGGTCTCCATCTGCAACGCCGAACCTTCTCCATCGGTCCGATATTTAATGAATGAGCCCGTCACTCTTTTCGATTGGGGCATTCTTCGGCTTCATGACTACCTGGATGAGTACACTTTCCATTATTTGAAAACGAATTCCGTGCAGGATATCTACAGCACAGTCAGCTACGACGCACGTCGGAACAAAATTACAATATCCATGATCGTTACCCGACAGGCCGAGCATGAAAACGAGTCCCCCGCCTCTGTTCGAAAGAGCTCCAGGGACATATGCAAGACGGTCACCCAGACGCTCCGCCGAGAGTTCCTCACGGATCGTGACACGCACGCTCGCCGATCTTCGGGTATTTATCGATTCTTCGGTCACATCGGCTTCAAGGGGAAGGACGAGCCGATTGACTCGTTCGACGAGATCGAGAAGGTTACGGTCATCAACGTAAGTGTTTACAGCGACAAGGACCCGGGCAGACTCATTGTACACTCCGAAAGCCCTTTGATGGGAAAAGAAATCCTGTTCGGCGAAGGAAAGTGAGTCGTCAGGGAAGGTCGAGCTGGAGGGTAAACCGCCGATCCGGATGGTCGCTCCACTCGTCGAGCACGGGGGAGTAGTCCCTGACCTGCACCGTCCGCCCCCCCTGTGAGAACTGAAGCAGTCGCAGCCAACCGTTTCCGCCGCGTTTCTGATTCTGGTAGTCCACCACCATCTGGTGGACGAGGTTCCCCGCGTCCCCTTTGCTCGTAAGACGCGCGGCGACACAGACGTGACCGCTGATGACCATCACCGTGTTGCGGTTCTTGGAGACGAGCTTCCGCCAGATGTCTTCACCGGTGTTCAGCCCTGCCCTGTCGCCGGCTATCGGGTAATCTTGCGGAGGATAGTGCTGACCCCGAATCGCGCGATCGTAACGCCTGCCGTCTCTGTCGAGATATGCGTGGGTGATCAGGATGACCGCGTGCTTTGGGTGGTCTTCGAACACCCCGTTGGCCCACCGCAGGACATCGTCGCGAGGCCCGAATTCCAGGACGAGGACCAGCCATTGCCTTCCCCCGGCCCGGAAGATGTGGTAGATGTTTTCCGCCTTCTCAGGTTCCCTGTCGTACACCCCCCCAAAGGACTCCAATTTCTTAAAATTCCGCAAAGGGAAGTACTCGCCAAACAGAGTGTCACGGTTCTTTGTGGATCCCTTCGGTCCCATGTCGTGGTTGCCCACGGCCATGGCATAAGGAACCTTCCCGGCGAGCAGGGAAAAGGCCTCCCGGGCGATCTCCCATTCTTTCGCGTTGTTGTGTTCCACCACGTCGCCGAGATGGAGCACATACTTGATGTTGTGTTTCGCCCTGTTCTCGGCAATCCACCTCGTCTGGGCATGGAAAAGCTCCGGGTATTTCCAGGCATAGATCTGTGTGTCCGGGAGAACCACGACCGAGAAGGCGTCGTCCGTCGCCCCGCGCGCAGCCGTGGCGTGGAACCATCCGATCAGCAACACGAGCAACGCTGCCGGAAGACTGCCCCGCAACACGCCGGGACGCGCACGACTCGATCCCCTCAGTGCGCCTCGGGGCCTGGCCTGGCGAAAGCGTTCTGTATTCATGTCAATTGTCCTGCCCATTGTTCAACGACGAATTCTTCCCCGCTCCATCCCACATAATGACACAGAGGGTCATATACGTGTCAAGGTATGCCCTGGTCTGGTCAATTTCTACTTGCACAGCTTCTGCCAGGGAGCCGACCATGTTATGATGTACCCTGCTTCTCAGCTCGACCGCGCCCGCTCAGGACCGGCCTGGGTCGCCCTGCCCTCTCCCTCTTTTGCGAATCTTTCTTTCAACGCCGCCTTCTTGACCTTCATCGTTGGGGTCAGGGGCAGATCCTCCATGAATTTGATGTGCTTCGGATACTTGAACTTTGCCACCTTGCCCTCCAGGTACTCCAGCACCTCCTCCTCCGCGACCGTCTCCCCCTGGGCGGGCACGATGTGGGCCATCCCGGTCTCCCCCCACTTCTCATCCGGCACCCCGATGATCGCTACGTTGGAAATCTTCGGGTGGCCGGCCAGGATCTTCTCCACCTCCGCCGGATACACGTTCTCCCCGCCGCTCCGATACATGTCCTTGGCACGGTCTACGATGTAGAAATACCCTTCCTCATCCATGTACCCCAGATCCCCGGTGTGCAGCACGCCGTCCACGAGCGCCTTTGCCGTCGCCTCCGGCAGGTTCCAGTATCCGTTCATCACCGTAGGCCCCTTGGCCACGATCTCTCCGATCTCTCCCGGCGCGGCCCGCTTCCCGTTCGAGCCATTGATCCAGATGTCCGTAAAGAAACCGGGCTTCCCGATGGAACCCATCTTTCGCTGGATGTCTTCCTGCGCTAACATCATCATCGCGGAGTTCTCGGTCTGCCCGAATCCTTGGCGCATGTGAAGGCCCCGCTTGGCCAACTCTTCGAACAGGCTCGGCGGCGTCCGCTCCCCACCCCCCAGCACACAGCGCACACTGCCCACGTCCGTCTCATCCAGCTTGCCCGCGTCCAGGATCATCCGCCACATGGTCGTCAGGGCCAGAACAATCGTAGCCCCGTAACGTTCGATGTCCTCGGCGAATTCGGCCGGGTTGAAGCCCCGGCGCATCACCATCGTCATCCCGGCACACAACGAGGGAGTGGGCACGATGAATAAGCC
Organism: bacterium; assembly: GCA_030609865.1. The sequence continues at coordinate 6,841 of JAUWSZ010000103.1, forward strand.
CCCCGAATGAAAAAGCGGCATCTGGGCCACGAACACATCCTCCGGGCGGGCCTCTGTGTAAAAGGCAATTTGGAAATTCTTGAAAAAGGTCTGCTCGTGCGTCAGCACAGCCCCCTTCGGGTTTCCGGTCACGCCGGAGGTGTACATGATCGCCAGAGGAGCATCGAACGGAACAGGGCTCTCCGGCACCGGCTCGCTCACAGGCTGGTCCCCGGTCAATTCGTGATAATCCCCGGCCCAGGCCGGACAGTCGGCCAGTTCCGAGCCATTACCTGCAGCACTGTCGCTTGCCATGTAGATGAATTTGTCCGCCTCTGCCTTCAGCCGGCTGCGAATCTGATCGCTGTTCTCCACAAAGGCATCATGAAAGACCACCATCCTGGCTCCGCTGTCATTGAGTTGATACTCCAGCTCCGGGCCTACCAGCCGGTGATTCAGAGGCACGAGAATCGCGCCCAGCTTGGCGCAGGCGAAATA